>NZ_JAAHGK010001279.1:0-2177 GCF_010672505.1 Okeania sp. SIO2B9
AATTAAGCAGTATTTCTACTAAAGGTTTCCCACAAAAGTTTTGGCCAGCATTAGGAATTTTATTGGGATTATGGATAAGTACCTGTGCCGCCCCATTTTCAGACGGTAATGAAAAAAACCTAAAGTAGTTTCTACTAGCACCATAATTGCCGATATGACAGAAAAAATAGGTGAGGATGAAATTGAGCATCAGGGAATTATGGAACCCGGAGCTGACCCCCATATTTATGAACCTGTGCCTGCTGATAGTGTGGCTTTTGAGGAAGCGGACTTAATTGTTTACAATGGCTACAATTTGGAACCTGGTTTAATTAAACTGATGAATGCTGCTGGTATAAAAGCCCAAAAATTGGCCGTGGGGGAAAAGGTTACACCATTGCAAAATCCAGATCAGGGCGAGTTAGTGCCAGACCCCCATGTTTGGGGTGATGCAAAAAATGGGATTTTGATGGTAAATGGAATTCGGGATGCTTTGATTAATTTGTCGCCGGAAGATAAAGAGTTGTTTACGGAGAATGCAGCGAGACTAACTGAGGAGTTACTGGCAGTTGATACTTGGATTAGCGAACAAATAGCAACTATTCCAGAAAGTAAGCGCCGATTGGTGACAACCCATGATGCTTTTGAATATTATGTCAGAGCTTATGGTTTAGAGATGACTGGAACTTTAATTGGGATGAGTACCGAAGAGCAACCCAGTGCAAAGACAGTGAAAAATTTGGCAGAGGAAATTAAGAAAACTGGAGTACCTGCAATTTTTGCTGAGACAACAATTAATCCTCAGTTGATCACAACTGTAGCTCAGGAAGCAGGAGTAAAGTTAGCGCCAAGAGAGTTATATTCTGATTCTATTGGCGCTCCAGGAAGTGAGGGAGATAGTTACGTTAAAATGTTAGAGTCTAATACTCGAACAATAGTGGAAGCTTTAGGTGGGAAATATACTGCCTTTGAATGGGAGCAAAAATCTATTCCAGCAGTACAAGCACAGTAATATCATATCTGGTTGAATAGTTATAAATAAACTACTCAGGAGTCAGAATTTCCTACGGAATGCTCCGCAAACAGTAATTCTGCAATTCAGGAGGGAATAAAGAAGAAGAGAAGGAGAAAGTTTTTTCATCACTAATTCTCCAGACATGATAGTAAGTATTCAAGTAGACATTTCCAGAAAAGAGGGAGTAGGGAGTAGGGAGTAGGGAGTAGGGAGTAGAAGGAAAGAATTGATGATTTGTCTACGATAATTGATTTTATTTTTTATTATTGGAGATGTCTAGTGGACATGATATGATGCAATAATTATAATAGGAAAAAAAATGACATTAAGTAAAAAAGAAAGAAAAGATAAGATTCGTATAATCGCCAAAAATTCAGGTATAAGACAAGAGTACCTGGATTTAAAACTGACAGATGACGACATCTTGGAAGTGTATGAAAACTTACGTCCTTTGCAAATTGTCAAACCTGCCAATACTTACAACAGATATATGTTAAGTCAAAATACAGGTAAAGCAAATAAAAAGGCAAAGATGGCAGAAACCAAAGCTAATGCAGAAAAAGAAAGAGCAGATCGAGCTGAGAGTCAACTACAGCAATTTTTAAATCCGGAAAATTCTGAGCTTCTACAAATAGGTCGATGGTTAAAAAATGCACTATCTAAAGTAGGTAAAGAACGTGCTGAATTATTAAAAGAAAAAGACTTAGTGCATCAGACTGACTACGAACATCATGTAGAAGATATAAAAGATGCTATGGAAGAGCATCAAGAAATTGCAGAGGAAGTTGTTTTAGAAAGTCATCAACTCAAAAAAGAAGTTAACACTAAGCTTGATGTATTAAGACACCAACAAAATATGACCAAGAAATATATTATCAAGTATTACGGTATGGATGTATGGCAGAAAATTGAATATTATTTTGATAAAAAAGTAGTTTAAAAGAGGTAGTCTTAATGAAGATAGTTCAAGGTTTAAATTATCAGCAATGGCAACGAAGAAATACAGATAAATTCAAAACTCTGACAGTTGCACAACAAAAGGAAGCTCGAACACAAGGATTTTTCAATCGAGGATGGGATAGAGTTCAAAAATCATGGGACATACTTATGCCTTTTGTCAATATAGTGAATAACAATGTTGTCACTATGTTCGACCATAAACTTAATAAAGGGGATCTTATTG
>NZ_JAAHGK010000128.1:0-9212 GCF_010672505.1 Okeania sp. SIO2B9
GTGTAAATCCAAGGGTGAATATCTACAGGAAATTTAGGTTTTTTCAAGCTTTTAAGCCTTCTTCCTTCTTCCCTCTTCCTTCTTCCTTACCTTCGCTATACAATACTGATGCTACCGGACATGATATCAGGAGTCAGGATTCACGAGGAAAGAAACAGGAAACAAGAAAGAAGAGGAGAAAGTTTTTTTATAACTAATAGACATCTGGTGAAAATAAACTTACCCTTTATTTAACAAAAGCTAGAGTTGTAAAAGTCAGTTCCCTAAATCATTTTTGGTACATTTTTCCTGAAAATCTATTCCCTGTTGCCTGTTGCCTGTTGCCTGTTGCCTGTTGCCTGTTGCCTGCTATGTGCAAAAAGTCTATATCTTTTTCAGAGATGTCTAATTATCCGGACATGATATAAGCTAAAAAAATTGCTAAAACCCTTATTAGTAAAAGTTTATCGTGTTTTTTCAGCCTTAA
Source organism: Okeania sp. SIO2B9 (assembly GCF_010672505.1). Taxonomy (NCBI): domain Bacteria; kingdom Bacillati; phylum Cyanobacteriota; class Cyanophyceae; order Oscillatoriales; family Microcoleaceae; genus Okeania; species Okeania sp. SIO2B9. The sequence goes on from NZ_JAAHGK010000128.1 coordinate 467, forward strand.
AACCATGAAAGCTCTATAAAGTAAGCTTTTGAGCCTTTTCAATTCTTATTTCCCAACAACTGTTTTAATAATGACTACCTGATTTGCGGAAATGAACTGCTGTTACTCCCTCATTCAGTACCTGACCATTCTCCACTACTGCATAAACCAACCAATGGTCGCCACATTCCATCCGGTTTGCCACCTTACATTCCAAATAAGCTAAAGCACCTGTCAAAACCGGACAACCATTCTCAGCTTCCTTGGTTTCCACTCCCACAAAACGATCTTCTCCCGGTGCAAAAGACTTCTGAAAATGCTTCCTCAATTGTTTACCCTCTGCCAATATATTCAACACAAAGCGATCGCCTGTATGAGTCAAAGATTCCAGCGCTCGGTCTTTTGCCACAGCAATAGTCACCCCAGGAGGATTAAAAGTCGCCTGAGAAACCCAAGAAGCTAACATCGCACTGGTGACATCTCCACGTCTAGCAGACATCACACACAAAGACCCCACAACACGTCCCACTGCTTGAGCTGTGCGATCGCTTCCCGAAGCACTTGCCGAAGGTTTAGGAGCGCGAAGTTTCCGAGACTTAATCAAAGTCTGAGCAAAATCAATAGCTGCCTCTTTACAAGTTTGAAGCGTCAGATCGTCTGGCTTAAACTTCACCCGAATAGTTTCAAAACCAAACTTATAACCCGCATCCTTTAACTTACTTTCCAAAATATCAATGGCCTCACCACTCCAACCAAAGGAACCAAATACCCCAGTTAGTTTACTCTTAGAAGCTGTATTCAGTACAATACCCAAAGCTGTTTGAATTTGAGTTGGTGCGTGACCGCCAAGTGTGGGAGAACCAATAATAAATCCATCACATTTTTCAATTGCTTCCTTGATTTCATCAGACGTGGCAGCTTCACAGTTAATTGATTCTACAGCTACTCCTGCTTTAGTTAAACCCTTAGCGATCGCCTGAGCAATAGTTGCAGTATTACCATAAGCTGAAGCATAAAGCAAGGCAACATTCAAATCTCGTGAATTTTGTTCCTGACTCCACTTCCGATACAAATTTGTTAACTCGGTCATCCCATAACGTACCATTGGTCCATGACCGGAAGCATAAAATTTCACGCTCAAGTCAGAAATTTTATCTAGGGCAGAAAGCACTTGTTTTGCTTGAGCAGCGTGGAGACAGTCATAATAAAAACGTCGGTCTTCACTGTAGATAGTCCATCCCTCATCAGCAACTTGGTCTCCACAAACATGAGCGCCGAAAAATTTATCAGTAAACAAAATTTGAGTTTTTGGGTCGTAAGTCATCAAACCATCAGGCCATTTAGGGGTAGGAGTGGTAATAAATTGTAATTGATGACCATTGCCCAAGTCTAGAGTATCTTCACCTTTAACTATCTGAATTTTCAATTCTTCTTCTTTAAAATAGTCTTTGAGAGTTAAAGCTGCGGGGTTTGAGCAGACAAAAGTTATTTGAGGTGCGAGGGATAATAAAGCTTTGAGGGTAGTACCACGGTTAGCATTAAAGTGTCCTAGAATTACATAGTCAAGGCGATGCCAATTTAAGCGTAGTTGTAATGAATCTAAATAATTTCTAGTAAATGACTCACCCGGTGGGTCGATAATAGCAGTTTTTTCTGCTTGAATGAGATAGGAGTTAGCAGTAGTACCTTTTTGTAGAGAATATTCGACTTCAAATTTTAGTCTATCCCAAGTGCGAGACCGTAACACTTTTGTTTCTTCAGCAATGATGACAACTTGAACGTCTTTTTTTTTGGTGGTTTGTAGCATAGTTTAGTTATATTGTCTATACAAAAATAATGTATAATGCTACATTTTATCATGTTCAGGCGATCGCTTGATTTAAGTCAGGAGTCAGGAGTCAGGAGTCAGGAGTCAGGAGGGAAGAAGAAGAAGTTTTTTACCGAAAAATTGGGTTTAAAGCCTCGCCCTTGTAGGGCGACTTTTTATTTTAGCATGCAAGTGAATTGAATATATGCTATAGTTTTATTAGTTGCCGGGGGGCACTCGGAAACTCTAAACGGACGTGGAGGGAAGCGTTAGACTACCGCCAAGGAAGCAGCACCCTGTGAAGCGTCAACCCGCCGAGGAGCTACGGCTCAGTAGGAATCCCCGTGCCTTTAGGCCGGGGAGGATGTCAAAGCGGTTTTCAGGTCAATGAACCAAAGTAGGAGCGAATGTCATTTGCCCTTATAGAACCCATTTGGTATCTTCATCAATATTAATTTAGCTAGGAGACAAGAGACAACCCACCCCTTTTCCCTCCCCCTCCCAGGAGGGGAAAGGAAAAGGGAAGATGTGAGGAGAAATAATACAAAAAATTCAACACTCCTTCAGATGATTTTTCCTCACTCATTGATGCGCGAAAAGACTCTTACACCATAATTATATAGCTATCAAATGGGTTCTATAGGTTTTTGGTGATGACGATGTGGTTTATCAATCTGAAAAGGGTTTTCAGGTATAATATCAAATCCGGTTAAACAGTTATACATAGGTTAACTGTTTAGGAGTCAGGAGTCAGGATTCAGGAGTCAGGAGAAGAAAGAATTAGAAATATGAGCGTAGTTATGGCAATTGGATAATTTTTTGTATGTGCAATTAGGCGGATTTGATATAAGAAGGAGCAAGGTTTTTGATCACTAATTATCGGGACATAATATTACCATACAAAGGTTTTCAGGTCAATAACCACATTAAAAAAAGGTGGTGGTGCATTGTAATGGCAGTGGGAGCATCTTGCTCCCGTACCAAGTATCCCTTGTTCCTTGTATACCATTACTATGCAGGAGTACCTAAAAAAAACAATAAACCTGTAGGGACGTTCCATGGAACGTTCCTACTGTGGTCTACCCAAATGAAAACTGCTGTTATTCCCCCCACGCATTGGGGGGTTAGGGGGGCTTGCATCATACCCAGAATCAGCAACGCCGAAAATTAAGATTTCGCTGTATAACGAATAGTCATCTCAATATCTTCTAGTTTCTCCAGAGTAGACTTATGCTTATATGTGATTTGTTTCTCCTGAATAGCTTTCACCGCCGCCGGAACAGATAACAACCAAGTTGATTCTACACCAGAACCTTCAAATGGTAATAATCGTCCTTTTTGCTTGGGTGTCATTGTCGCTGTATCTGTCTCCACACCTAATAGCTTAATTTTCCCATAAGCACAAACCCTTTGTAATGTTCGTTCTTTAGCAGAATATCGGTTAGAAATTTGAGTTAATTCTGCTGCAATAGGATCGCTACCTTCTAACCCCAAGAATTTCACCTTAACACTCTGAATACGTCGTCCGAACTCCTCTGGAAAATCTTCCTCAAACCAAGACTCCTGAATATGAATTACAGCTTTTCCATGAGTTTTGAGACTTGCCAGTATATTGTCATCTTTTTCTTCTAGGGAGAAAGTCCGTGTTACAGGTTGATCGTCATAGAGAGTCTTTTGCAAATAAGTGTACTCCATTTGTTGGAGATTTAGTAATAACTTCTGACCTGATAATAAACCATGATAAACATCATCCCATTGAGGTCGAATAAATATGGTTTTTTCTCCTATTTCCTCTTGATACACCCTTTCCGCTAATAAACAGAAACTAACTGTCTGGTCAAACAGGGTGCGATAAAGTTGCTTCAAATTATCAACGTACCACTTAAAAAACATTTCGTTAGTGAAACGTTTTTGATTAAATGCTGCCAATGTTTCACTGTCCTTTTTGTCCCCTTTAATATCTTCAAGGACTTGTCTTTCTATCTCTAATTCTATGTTTGATACCTCAATTTCCTGATCAATTATCTCTATTGCCATCTTAGTTTGAACTATGTTGAATGAGAACTCTCTTAGATCTTGCGCTATTTCTGCTGCTTCTTGAAGCTGATCTAAGAGTCCTTCCTCAAGATTAATTGTGCTTTTGTTTGTCTCAAGATTTGCTTCTGCTGTTGCTTCGTACTTAGAACCCCCATTTGACGTCCCAAATATATTAGGTATCATTTTTAAGGCTGCTTTGATATAATTCATTGGTATTGATAAGAACTGCTTTGTTGTCACCGCTAGCTTATACTTTGTAGCCAGATCTCTAGAAAGACTTCTCAATACTATTTCAAATTCATTAAAAATCACTTCAGATATACTTTGTTCTTTCGTCTTTTGTTGAATCTCAATATTTTTTTCTAGAGCTTCAATTGTTTTCTCCTGCATGAATATTGCTGAATCAAATGAAATGAAACTGTCTGCTAGGTTTTGATACTGGATGTTTTCATAATTCTCCCAATACTGCAACAAATTAGTTGACCAACTAATTAAATCTTGCACATAACCACGAGCGCGACCGAGTATGTCATCAAAATCATAATTCAGAGTTCTTGTTGCTTGTTGTTGAAATTGTGTTGGTGAAACTCCAGCAAGAGCAGCTTGTTGCAATACCCTGGGGTCGATAGGAGGAGCAATTAGAGGTATATTCAACGGTGTTCCATCTATTGCTAACCAATGACGTAGATTATACAACCGTTGCTCTATTGTCTGATAGACTTTCATTATCTCTTCGTCATAAGGTGCTATAAAATCCTCATCTTTTACATCTCCTAAAGTCGGATCTTTCCAGTCTTCCCCTAGTTGAACATTTGCTAAAGACTGTCCGCCTTCTATGAATATATTTTTCGCTTCCACATAATACATTTTGGCTTGACGCAGGGTTTCTGTGGCAATCTGACGATAATAGTAATCTCCCTGTTCTATCAGGTTTTGTATGTATTGACGAATGGTAGACCGACGATAATAATAAGGAGTTTCACGAGCCCTCGCGTCTGGATCATTGATACCCAAAGCACTACGACCAACTCCGTTTGGTAGATGTTCTAAAGGATAATTTCCCCAAGGATCATCTTTAAGGGTAGGGTCGTAGACGTGCTTCAACCACTTCTTAGCTAAATCAAAATTCTGGGATTGAGTGTATTTGTAAGCTACCATTAAAGGAATGTAGTGGAATATCTCCCAAGCATATATGCCATAAGGTCCCCAGAAATCCATATGTGTATCGGGTTGGGGGTCGGAGAACTCAGAATAAGTGTCAGTTGCTTTCAGTGCATCTAGGTAATCTTGAATCCCCTCTTCCTTGTAGTGCTGATGATCTAAATCAAAGAGTTGGTGAATGTCGTAATATGGGTGAGCTAGTTCGACTACTCGTTGAATGGCAGTAGAGTAGAGATTCGTTGTATAGAAGGAATTTTTGTAAGGAAATAGTAAAAATCGTTGGTCAGCTAAACTGGGATTATCTTCTGAGTTTCTAACAAAGACTGACTGTAGACTTTCATTTGCGTTATAATGGACGTGAAAGGTAAATCTTGTTTCTTCTCTAGATTTAGTATCTTCACGACTCTCAAGGGGCCAATGCCAATTTACAAGATATGAATACTGCCATTTAGTGTTAACTTTCAATGTAATATCAAACTCTGTTTCTGTTTGGTTTTGATCTAGTTTAAACTTAACATAACCCTCTTTATTGCTGAACCCCAGAGGATTATTTCCCTCTGCGGTCTTATGTTTAGCTAGTGTAACGACTTGCTCATTAAATTCGTTGTTACTAGGGATCAGTTTTATCTGAGTTTCCTCGTGGGATAAATTCTTGCAGACAGTGTAACCAAATCTGCTGTGATCGACCCACCCGAAGTAGAGATTTTTTGTCAGATTGTAACGAGAATCTCGGCAATCAAATTCCCAGTTTAAGGTGACTTCATTATTATTTATAACTGCACCAGTCCATTTCATCTCAATTCCAGTTAAGTACAGATTAGACCATCTCCTGTTATCTGGTAGTATAGAACCCCAGTTTATAGAGTCTGTAGCCTTTTGTGGTTGTATCTTTACTTGGGAGGGGTGGATCTCGTGAATTGCATAATAACCATCTAGGGGTTGATATTCTTCATCAAACTGGTCATCATTAATCTTTTGCACAACTGTTTCTTCTTTTGAGGTAACAGAAGAGAAGAACGGAAGAGATTCACTATCTTTAGAATCTTTACTAACACCAGCAGAGAAATACATTAATATCTTTTGTTCTTTTTGGTCAAAATAAGGTTCAAAAACTTCAACCTGTAGGTCTTCTACAATATTTTCTCCTTCATATGTAATCTTAATCCCCTGATGTGTCATAGTGATCGGGTCATCTATTCCATTTATACTTGAGTCCATATTCATCACACTATTCCTCGGTTGCCCAAAACTGCCATCAGTATTTTGACGACAATATTTTGGTTGCAAGTAATACTCTGTTGTTTGACCATCTTTAGAACGAGTTTCAAACAACTCAAACCAATACATATACAATCGATTCCAACCATAACAGGGAGCTAAACCATAAATATGTTGCTGACTAAATACTAGCTCCGCTTTCATCCAAGCACCCCATTCAAAAGGATACTTACTTCCTGCTTCCAACTTCGTTTTATCAACCGTCAACAAGCGATAGTAATAACTATTTGTTTCCCAAGTTGCTTTCGCTGTAAAACAAAACTCAATAGAGTCCCTTAACTTTTGAGAAGTGAAACCTTCTACCCGCAACTCTGATAACTGCTGTATTTGCTCTAGATATTGCATAATTGCTTGCTGCACCATCTCTTCATTCAGAGACCCCTGACCTAAATTCTTTTCAAAGGTTTCAAAAATTTCTGTTTTGTGCAAACGTAACGTCGGTTCTATATAACTAGAAGGATATAATCCCAACTTCTCGTTTGCTTCCCATAACCGATACTGTTGTGATATATCCCAAGATTTTTTGAGATTCTCTAACTGACCCTTTTCCCAATTTGCATCCTCGACTCCCTGGATCATCCGGTTAATATACAACTGCACTGCACCTGTACATTCTAATAAACGAGTTGTGGGTACTTCATAGGAAACATTGACATCCAGGAGCAAATATTGATAAATATCTTCCCAACTCTTGATTTTCTCTTTCAGCGCTGGTGACTCACTCTCACCAACGACTTCATTCATAAAGTTGGCAACTAAAGCATCCCTGAGTTCTAAATTGATAGCATCTTTAGCTGTTTTTTTCCGTACTTCGTCATTTTGACGATTTAATCCTAATTTGACTACTGGAACTACTTGCTGCCAAAAATCAGGAATAATATCATAATGGTGGAACCATTGGAGTTGTTCTCCCTGAATATGCAAATCTTGACAAAGTTCTATCTGACGACGTAGATACTCTATTTGTTGTACAGTTTTCACCAAACTGTAAGTAATTTTATTGGTTAAGTTAGGAATATCTTCTACAGACCAATCTAAAAACGCAGCTAATAGCTTATTTTGTTCTTCTTCCTCAAGTTCACCCTCATTGACTGCTGCTAAGTATACGAACCAATGTTGAGAACTGACTTTAGCATTCAATAGGGTTTTGAACTTATACAGATAATACACTTGCTCCAGAGATAGTTTATGACTCATCTCTTCCACTAACCATTCCACTAACCATTCTGGTTTTTCAGCAGCAATAGATACTGTATATGTGTCTAACTCCAACTGAGATATGACTATTCCATGACGATTAATGTTGTACAGTAATTTCAAAGTGTCTTGACTCAGTTTTTCTGGTACTTCTTTGTCTTGCAATCCTAAAAGTTGCTTGAGTGTTTCATAATAATCTATTCCCATCCATCGCAGTAGATCAGGAATAATTTCCGAGCTAAGTCCGCTGAGTTTTTCAGTAATAATTTTGGCAAGAGATTCTTGTTGTCGTCTTTGGAAATTGGCAATTTCTACAATTAGTTCTTGTTTTTGCCCTTCTGCTGATTCCGTTAGCGTTAGTTGATACCCTTTTTCTGCTGCTGCTTCTATTTTATCCTTGATAATTTTTGTTACTCCCTCTGCAATGTTTGCTTTTTCAACATTCAGAACTAATCCATACTTATCAATAATTTTTGGCTCGTTCTCTTGCAACAGTTGATACCAAATGTCAGCCGGAATACCCATGATACCGATTCCTTCGTGATCTTCTTCTGGTGCTTTTTCTACTATAATTTGCCAACTTTCATAATTAGTGAAACTCTGTTCTACAACTCGATGCTCCTCAATATCCTGTTCAAGTAAATCCAAAAATTCTTCTACTTCTACAGTTGCTTGCAAAGTTCCTGCATCATCCGGTGGTGTTAAAATTGTCAGAATATTATCTATTGTCAGGTTATTGTCTTCTGCGTTTATCCACTCAGATAACCACACCAGTTTATCTAATGCTGATAATACATCACTGACTTTTTGTCCAGGATGAGCAAATACCTCAATTAGTCCTAATTTTTCTACTAATTCAATTCCTTTAGCAATACCCCACCCAAATAATGTAAACACCTTGACTAAACGGTACATTCGTGCTAATGCTGCTTTGTCAAATTTTGCATTTTCATCATTATTGGTTATTACTTTGACAATAGCATTGTATTCTGCAAAGGTGATACGCAAACCGATAATCAAATATTCTTTGAGGGAAGATTCTAAATCAGCAAATTTTGTACTGCCATCCTTGAGAACTTTTACTAATTTTGGTGCTGCATTGCCAAATATTTGTCGCAGGAGAGAAGTTTCTTGTTCTCCCATGCGACGATAACTATTAATTTCTGTGAGTATACCGACAAACTCATCTACACTAAATTGATATTTGTGGTTCCAGTCTAGATAATGGGCAATAACATTGAGTCTGTCATCATCGATCAGTCCATCTTGATCTTCTATTGTATTGAA
>NZ_JAAHGK010001280.1:0-2173 GCF_010672505.1 Okeania sp. SIO2B9
TACTTATAAATCAGGGAGTAGGGAGTAGGGAGTAGGGAGTAGGGAATAGGGAATAGGGAATAGGGAAAATATAGAGATTTGCTCTGCAAGTGACAGGATAGTTTTTTTCATCACTAATTATCCGGACATGATATAACTGGTCTTTATAATTTATAAGTAATTTAACCACCACTTGCCTCGATGCTTTTTCTTATACTTAGCAAACCAGTCACAGATAATGTATAAAAGGAAGGTTATTAACAACCAAATTAGATAAACAATTGGTAAATCATACCCAAATTATTTTGGTTTCCAATTGATGCCTACTTGGGAGAAAGTAAAAGGTTCTATACCATATCTAGACAAGGCAAATAAAATAGCGGTTAGATGAATTAAGTAGATGTGGATAACATAGAAAAATAATGGTTGTTGCCCTAATATAATTAATGGTTTAAAATAACGTATTTTTGTTTTTTCCAAACAATAAAGTAATAATATTGCTAGACCGAGTGTAATTAGTAAATAGAGTAGAGAAGGCGGATATTTATGACAATTGATAAAGGATAGTAAGGTATTAGGAAAGTTAGACTGGATTGACCAAGGATTGGGGTCGCCATAAATATTAGTTGCTCGGATAATGATAAAAGCAGCAATCGTACTTAAACCGATGTTTATTAATAGCTGAAGTCGCCGTTCTTTTTCCATTTCAAACAGTGTTCCGAAAGCATAACCTAATGCCATTACTCCGATCCAAGGAATCAGAGGATAGAGGATAAACAAGCGAAACCCAGAAATTGGTTCAATCATTTTTTGCTCGTGAAGTATTGTCCAAATCCAACCAATATTTCCTAATTGTTCTGCTTGTACGTTATCAAAAAGATTATGTCCGAATATCAGGAAAATTCCAATTGTCGCAATTATTCGAGTAGGAAGATAAATTATTGCTGCTAAGAAAATCATCGACCATCCGATCGCCCACAATACTCCGGCAGCAGAAAAAGTGAAATTCAAGTCAAACCTCCAGCTCAAACGTACTACTGTTAAATCTAGAAATACTAACCACAGTCCTCGGAGCAACAAAAACCGAGAAAGTTGTTGTTTAGTTTTGCCACGTTTGAGAGAGAGATAAGCACTAATTCCTGCTAAAAAAATGAATGTAGGCGCGCAAAGATGAGTCACCCATCGTGTCAAAAACAGAGGAATGTTTGACTGAGTAAGGTCTAAGGGGTTAAAGTCGGCATTGGAAAAAAATCCTCGTACATGGTCTAATGTCATTAGCACCATTACTACTCCACGCAAAAGGTCTATTGATATTATTCGTGGAATGCGGTCTGGAGTTTGATTATTTGCGATTAAGACTCGCTGGTTTATATTAGATTTTTCCATCGGTGAGCGTGATAAATTAGTTGCTATTCAAACAACCAACATTTTTACAATATTTTCCTTTCCACAAGATAACACCATTGGCAACAATTTCAATATTTGAAGTGTATTTTACATCTGAAGAGCGATCGCGAATTATATCATGTCTGGTTGCATCGTTAGTGTATAATCAAGTTGAAGAAAAAAAGAGCGATACGGCGCTCCACCACGCTCCACGAACGCCACTATGCCAAAACGCTTTATAGAACCCATTGGATATGTCAGCATCTAGCACATATTTAGATTTTTTGTTGATGCTGGCATAGATGGCTGCTATGGCATCATGCGTTGGCCACCGGAAAAGACCATAGCTATTAGGTTCAAAACGTCCCTCCCATTCTGCTTCCATACCTAATTTCACCAGGACTTGTAATGCATGATCGTACATTGTTGGAATTCCCAGCGGTCGTTTTTCATCCTTTCCTGGTTTTGGTATCTAGACTCTAAAGATAGATTTTAGGTAAAAAGGGTATAAATCCAGTATTGATAAGGGTTTTAGCCAATTTTATGGATTTGACGTCTTTCCCCTGCCTAGACATTTTTTCGGCTATAAACTAGCCAAAAAAATGTCTACAGCAGTTTTTATTTGAATCGACCACAGTAGGGACGTTCCATGGAACGTCCCTACAAGTATTATTGTTTTGAAAACCAACTAGGAAAACCTTGTAACTTAGCACAGTCTTTTGCAGTTATATACCTATACTTTTTCTTCTGATAAATTTCCTTGATAAATAAAGACTTATACTCCTCTGGAGTTTCCCCATTAATAGAA
>NZ_JAAHGK010001281.1:0-2172 GCF_010672505.1 Okeania sp. SIO2B9
CTCTTCGATACTTTTGTGTGGTTCTAGCTTTAACAATCTCGGCATGGCGATCGCCCAACTCTTACTATTCATCCCTTAATTTATCAGGTTTAATTTTTTTATACCGATGCTACCGGATTTGATATAATAAATATGGTTCGAGAATAGTTGCTAAAAGTAAGGAAAAATTGCATAGATAAATTTAGTTAAATTCTTCAAAATAAATGATGGTGAGCGATCGCTGAATTAATATTATTTATTAGTAATTGGAAACTCATCAAAAAACTTTTTGTAGAAGTTGGCAACATTTTGCTGATTATAGTCAGGATATTTCTTTAATGCTTTATAAGCAATTGGATGGCGAGTTATTTGATATATCTTGTCTAAAGCAGGTTCAACTTCTTCTCGAACACTACTAATTGGATCGTTACGCCACCTATCAATTAAGGCATTGATAACTGGTGTTGGATCAATATTTTCATCTTCTTCTGAAAGCTTTGATTGTAAGTTTCCTAGTGCTCTAACAATGTACTCCCGTGCAATCCAATCTCCACGTTCTACTTTTTTGAGTTTACCGAGCAGGGGTTTTAAAGTGAGTAAATTACCTATTTTACCTAGTGCGTCAGCAGCAGCAGCAACTATACTTGGATTTTCATTCTCTAGCACTTTTATCAATACGTTATTTGCATCATCCATAAATTCTGGTTCTTGGCAATTACCAAGAGTTTCAGCAGCTTCGATTAGTCGATCGAGCAGTTCGTTACTCAAGCTACTGAAATTACTAAGATATCTTAGAGTTTCAATTGAAGTTTCTATACCTATTTCTAGCTTTTGTAATCTGTCTGGGTGCATCAGTTGAAGGTGACGTTTCGCTCGTTTTCCTATCAAAGTATCTAGATTTGCTATTTTTTCTAATGCTTGAGAAGCAACTTCACGCACCTGCTTAATAACATCTTGCCGACAAGCTTTATTGAGAGCATCTACAATTTCTATCGTAGGTGTCAATCTTCCCAGGGTTATTGCTGCTTCTTGTCGCAGATAGCGATCGCTATTCTTATTATTGAAGTCTAGAGCTTTAATCAGTTCTGGCACTGCTGAGTCGGCAGCAGGTGAACCTTTTTCTCCCAACTCTCTTGCCGTGGCAGCTAGAATGTCTAGGTCATTGAGCTGGCGAAGAAATTTTGTGAGCAACTTTACTGCTTCTGACTTACTTGAAGGGAGTTCAGAAAAACCTTCAATTTGTAAATATTCGTGGAGTATTTCATGGTAAAACCTACTAGCTTCTTGATTATTTTCGCGCCTCCAAGTTCGGTCAACTTGGATAATATTTGGGTGTGGAGAAGGTTGCTTTAGTTGCTCTCGAACCTTATAATAAATTTTTTCAAGTGATTCTTTAGTGGCATCTCGCACCTGACTAATTTCATCTTTACGAAGAGTTTGAACTATTGGTTCAACTGCTTGCAATAAGATTTTCTGAGTAACATCTGCATCAATCATCCTCCCTAAAGCACGCACGGCAGCTTCACGAACATAACGATCTGGATGTTTAGTTTCTAACGGGTAGAGAAAATCATCCAATTTTTGGACTGTGAGTTCAGGGTCGTGGCGGATTAATGATTCAATTTCTTCCCATTTTCTCTGGCTAAGTAATTCCTCCAAATTATTGGATTGAAAGTCAGTTAGTAAAACCAAATTTCCTTCTAATTGTCCTAAAACCTGAGCTTTCAAACGAGCAAACGGACGAAGTTCAGAATCTGACGAAGATGCTAACAAACGAGCTTCAAACTCTAGCACAGACAAACCCAAACGTTTAGTAATATACTCAGAAACTTTTTCTATAACTAAAAGAGTCTGACTTTTAGGCACAGACTGCAGCAATAACTCTCGTACTCCATCATAAAATTCATACTCAATATATTCTACCTCTGTTTCTTCTAACGACACCCGTTTCAACAACCCACTCATAAATACTTCTGCTGCATGAACTTGCTTAGACTGAGGTAACATCGTCTGTTGAATTAAATTAACTACAGGAAAACTAACTGGCGCACCTGCTATCAACCCTGCCAAACGACGTGCCAATTTAGAGGCAGTCGCACGAAACCGACTTACTCTTTCCTGAGCAGTTATAGTTTCTTCCTGTGGTTGAGGAGAATAAATTTCAGACTCTACTAAAATAGGGGAAAATATAAA
>NZ_JAAHGK010001282.1:0-2171 GCF_010672505.1 Okeania sp. SIO2B9
TCAATGGTTTCACCCTTTGAACTATTTGATATTAAAGCAGATAAGTGGGCGTGGCGAGACTATTTAAAACATCCCATTAGTCGCCATCTCGGTCGGATATTAGACAAAATGGTACAGCGAGACCATCGTCAACGGTATCAGTCTGTAGCAGAAGTTATTAAAGATATCAAATATGGACCAACACCAGTAGATGTTATCCTACAGAAACCACGGTGGACTGTAACTGCTTGGGGAGCAGCAGCGATCGCTCTATTATCTTTAGTTATTAGTTCTCGCTTACCATCTCCCCAAACTCAGCCATTATCTTCATCCACTAATATTCCTAAGTTAGAACCAAGGTCTCCTCAACTAAAAGTAGATGATTTTGACTCTAGTATTAGTACCCTCCCTCCCATATCTCCATCTACGGGAATCATAGACCGACTTTCTCCACTACAAACTTTAGCGACCACTTCGGGCCCAGTTTGGTCAATCGCAGCTAGTCCTAATGGTCGTATTATTGCCAGTGGTAGTACGAATGGAAATATTCAACTGTTACATCTGCGTAGTGGTAAGAAGCTGGGTAAATTATCAGGACATGATGGACCTGTGTGGTCTGTTGCTGTTAGTCCCGACGGTCGTACTTTAGTCAGCTCTAGTAGTGATAGCACGATTAAAATTTGGAATATCTACAGTGGTACTTTGAAAAATACATTGTATGGTCATCTTAAGGATGTGTTCTCTGTAGCTATTAGTCCAGATGGAAATACTATTGCCAGTGTGAGTAAAGATAAAACTATTAAATTGTGGGATTTGAATAGTGGTCTACTTTTATATACTCTTTATGGACATTTAGACGAGGTTCAGTCTGTTGCTTTCAGTACTGATGGTCAGACTCTGGCTAGTGGTAGTAATGATGGTACTGTTAAGCTATGGGATTGGCGTTATGGTAGATTGTTACGCACACTCAGAGGACATGATGGGCCTGTATGGTCTGTTGCTATTAGCCCAGATGGTAAGACTTTAGCTAGTGGTAGTTGGGATAATACGATTAAACTTTGGGATTTGGACAGTAATCGTCCCCGACGAGTTGTTAGGCGCTCTCAACGTACTTTGATGGGTCATTCAGAGAAAGTACAGTCTCTGGAGTTTAGTCCTGATGGTAAGACTCTAGCTAGTGGAGATTTTGGCGGTACGATCAAACTCTGGAAAATTGATACAGGTGGTTTGGTAGGAACTCTGAAGGGACATTCGGCTTGGGTGAATTTGACTTTTGACCCTCGAGGCAAAACTTTGATTAGTGGTAGTTTTGATGACACGATTAAGGTGTGGCGCTTTTCTCCTTATAGGTTCTAGTTTGTTTTAACCACAGCTATTATAAATATTTGAATCTGAGCGATCGCTACTTTTGTCAGTTTTTCTCTGGGCAAATAAAAGGCGATCGTTTATTATTAGATTTCTCCAGAAGTAAGAAGGAAGAAGGAAGAAGGAAGAAGGAAGGACTGAAGGGCTGAAAAATCTGGCGTTGTCTGAGTTTTAGGCTTTAGTAAGAAGAAAGAAGGAAAATCTGAGGTTATCTGAGTTTTAAGGTTTTGATATATCAAATGCAGTAATGGCGACTGCTATAAAAAGCATTTTTCGTGCTTTTTTTCAGAAAATTTCTTCTCTGTTACCTTTTCCCTACTTCTGTAAAAATTATCTTATTTTTCACCTCTATGTCTATTGATTAAGCAAAATATTTCTCATTATCTACAAATCTGAAATCTGGCGATCGGTTATAGAAAAGTTTTTAAGATTTGGTATTAGCGATCGCTGAATTATTTGTAGATTAATATTTTTGCAGTTGCTAATTTGTTAGTCTTCTTTTTTAGTCTAAAAAATCGTACATATCTGTGGAAGATAGTATTATATGAATGCCTAATTTAATTGAAACGAAACATCAATGGAAAAATCAAGGATTTTGTATTTTTCCCAACTTTATAGATACAAAAAAACTAGAAAAATTACAT
The DNA here is from genome assembly GCF_010672505.1 of Okeania sp. SIO2B9. Classification (NCBI taxonomy): domain Bacteria; kingdom Bacillati; phylum Cyanobacteriota; class Cyanophyceae; order Oscillatoriales; family Microcoleaceae; genus Okeania; species Okeania sp. SIO2B9. The sequence goes on from NZ_JAAHGK010001282.1 coordinate 1,989, forward strand.
TTTATCTGTGACGATATTTTCAATCAATGGCTAGCAGCATCTCCCAATATTAAAGAAGCTGCCAATACAACTAATATGGCATATTTAACTGAGCCTATTTAGGGCTTGCTGATTAAATATAAAAGCATTTACAGGTAAAGTTTTTAACCTTTTTAGGATCGAAAAAACTGCGCCTGTTTCAGA
>NZ_JAAHGK010001283.1:0-2164 GCF_010672505.1 Okeania sp. SIO2B9
TTATTGGCGATCTATGACTTCATCAATAATCCTATCCAAATTGTACTTAGTATAACTATCAAACCAAGCTAAACAATCATGGCTAAAAATAATGCACCACCAGTAATTTTTTTTATACTATTATTTTTCCTACTAGCTGGAGGAGGATACTGGTTTTTATTAAATCAAAATCGACCAGATACTAACAACAATATTGTTAATAATCCATCAAAAAAATTAAGCATCCCTGAACCAGCTAATCAAATAGTCTCTAACCTAGATACATCTCTACCAAATCCCAATATATTAGCAATGGATGGTAGTGTGACGATGGTTAAATTAATCAAACTGATGGAAAATGCTTATGAACAAAAATATCCTAATATTCCCATCACTTATGGAGTACCTGAAGGTAGACCAAATGGTTCTAATCAAGGCATCAAAAATTTACTAGAAAATCGAGTACAAATAGCAGCAATATCTCGTACATTACGACCAGAAGAAAGCTCTCAATCAAACATTAAATTAATTCCTATTGCCAAAGATGCTTTAGCAGTAGTAGTCGGAATTAATAATCCCTACAAAGGAAGCTTAACATTAGACCAACTCAAAGATATTTATCAGGGAAAAATAATCAATTGGTCAGAAGTTGGTGGTGATGATTTGCCGATAAAAGTTATCAACCGTTCTCCCAAAAGTGGCAGCTACAATTTCTTTCAAGATGTTGTCTTATTAGGAGAATCTTTTCTTCCAGATAGTTCAAACTTTATTACATATCAAAGAGATGTCACAACTCCAATTTTACGAGAATTGAACAATAATGGAATTAGCTATACCACAGTAGCTCAGGCAAAAAATCAAACCACCGTTAGAATCATGCCAATAAACGACATTTCACCTGTAGATAAAACTACTCCTAATAATGACAATTATCCTCTGAATCGTAGTGTATTTTTAGCAGTACCAAATCAAACAAGTTTAGCAGTAAAAAATTTTCTAGAATTAGCTTGATCAACCAAAGGTCAACAACTTGTACAACAGGCAGATTTTATACCTTTAGATTGAAGAAGGCAAAAGGCAGAAGGGAAAATTGCTGATGGATAGTCTTGACACACCACTCCGTTTCTTATACCCCCAAACAATTTTAAGCACCGCAAGTGACGATGGGGGTATTAAACTCGCAAAAGAAAAGATAACGTAGTTCCAACCTTATGAGGCAAGCTGAAAGCTGTTTGCGCAGCATTCCGCAGGAAATGCTTAACCTTCTGCAGCAAAAAAACTGATATAGCAAGGAACGAGTTGGTGTTTGACTTATGTTGATGATGAATATTAAGACAGAGAAATTATTTTCCCACTTTTACCTGTTGCCTGTTGCCTGTTGCCTGTTCCCTGTTCCCTGCTATAGGTTATGATGATGAACTAACTTAACCTAAAATCAAGGTCATATCTTGTGGCTAGAAATCGTGAACCAGTCGAGAATTTAATTCTTTATCGCTTATTAAAATGGTCAGTAATAGTTCCTATACTTAAGTTTTATTTTCGGAATAATGTTTATGGTACAGAAAATGTTCCACAACAAGGGCCATTCGTCGTAGTTAGTAATCATGCCAGTGACTTAGACCCTCCAATAGTTTCTGTTTGTATGAAAAGACCTGTTGCTTATATGGCAAAAGAGGAATTATTTGAAGTACCTATTTTGAAGCAGATTATTACATTATACGGAGCATATCCAGTTAAAAGAGGATCGGCAGATCGAAGTGCTATTCGTTCAGCACTCAATAGTTTGGAGCAGGGGTGGGCAGTAGGTATCTTTTTACAAGGGACTAGGACTTCTGATGGTAAAATTACAGAACCAAAATTGGGGGCGACTTTAATTGCGGCAAAGGCAAAAGTACCATTATTACCAGTTTCTATCTACGGTACCCATGCAGTGAAACGTCAAGGTTTGATAGCTAATTCTGTACCAATAACTGTCAGAATTGGAGAACTTATACCACCTCCAGAGTCAACCAAGAAACAAGAGCTAGAATTAATAAGTCAAAAATGTGCAGACATAATTAACAAAATGCACGATTTAGGACGTTAAGATATTTAGTTAAAAAACAAATGCAGGATATTAGAGAACAATTGGCCGAAAACTTGGATGTAGCTGAATGGAATTGGTTAGTACCCCATGTAAAACGTA
>NZ_JAAHGK010001284.1:0-2162 GCF_010672505.1 Okeania sp. SIO2B9
GTCTGAAAAGATACAAAAAGATAAGGCCACATGACACCCCAAAAAACAATCCAGACCATCTTTTGTTATTATCCATTTCTTCCTGGGATAATTCAAATACTTTCCAGGTGGTCGGTAACGCCAGGGCGATCGCTAACACATAATACCAAACTTTAGAAGAAGAAACTCCAGGCAGTTCCGGAACCCCAAAACGAGCTGGCGCACCACCAAGGATTATTGCAACGACAAAGGTTACGGCTGTTCCCGCCACAGTTGCACCCAAAATTGTCAACGCAATTTGACCAGCGCCACGCAGGACAAAAAGATTCTTGAGCATAGATTTCAGGGCACCTGTTGCGAGGAAAGGGAGCGCAATAAGCAATACACCCATGAGCAGAGGTATGCGTAGAAAAAAGACATACTGCCAAAAGGCGCTAGGCAGTAGCAGCCATCCCGTAACTACTACCCCTACAAGCACCAGCCATAAAATAATTTTTTGAAGCACGATATTGCTTTCCTCCTAGAACGTTTAACTCAGCAAGACTTTACATTCACTGGACTTACGCTTTCAAGTCGGTTCTAAAGCTAAATGTAGTTTCCGGTGCGCGGTGCGGCACCATATACGTCTATTATACTACAATTTATTCTCTTCTTCCTTCTTCTTTCTTCCTTCTTTCTTCTTCCTTCCTGACTCCTCAAAATTTACTATCCCAGTAATTTTTGCTCTAATTGTAGCAACTTTTCAATTCGCGCCTCTGTGGATGGGTGAGTAGAAAATAAATTAGCCATGAATTTACCGGAAAATCCATTCATAATTAGTAATGGCTCAAAAGCTGGGTTACCATTCAATGGCATTTGTCTAGCATTTTGGTCTAACCTCTGCAAAGCTTGAGCAAGGGCGCGGGGGTTGCCAGTTAAATCGCCAGCACCTGCATCAGCAGCAAATTCACGAGTCCGGGAAATTGCCATTTGTACAACACTAGCAGCAACCGGAGCTAACATGATCGTCAATAACATCACAATTGGGTTAGATCGGTTGTCGCGGGAACCCCCACCAAACCACATAGAATAACTAGCTATTTGAGTTAACCAAGATATCCCACCTGCAACGGTTGCTGCTACTGCTTGGGTGAGAGTATCGCGATTTTTGATATGACTGAGTTCGTGGGCAATTACTCCTTCAAGTTCGTCCTCTGGTAAAATTCTCATAATACCTTCGGTAACTGCTACTGCTGCGTGATGGGGGTCTCGACCTGTGGCAAAAGCATTAGCTGCGGCAGTGGGAATGATATAAACTGCTGGCATGGGTAGACGTGCGCGATCGCACAATTTTTCTACCATATTATAGAGTCCTGGTGCTTCTGCTTGATTTACTGGTCTGGCATTATAAGCTGCTAGAGCTATTTTGTCTGAGAAAAACCAGGAACCCAAGTTCATTACTGCTGCTAATACTAACCCCACTGTAGCACCTGTTAGGCCACCGATTAACCAATAACTAACTGCTACTAATAAACCGCTAAGTATTCCTAATAAAGCCACAGTTTTTACTATGTTCATAAAGGTTGCCTCCTGTTAAGGCCAATGGTTTCTATATTTTATTCTCAGGTGGCGATCGCTCTTTTATGATATTTTTTTCATTGTAGCTTTTACGATTGGTTTACTTATGGTCGGAAATCATGACAAAAGGTTCGGTTTTTGTGAAATTTTATAGCTATTAATACTCAGCTCGTCTCTCTTTAAATACCCACAAATAACATTTATTAGGCAGCAGTAGGGACGGGTAGTGCTCAATATGTAATGGTAGAGGAGTTTCGACTTAGTTAACAATTTGCGCAATTTATTGACATAATACGCTAGTTCTCACAGGCAAGTAGTAACGAGGGTGACGCTTTGTATCTTCTGCACTAATCCCTGCTATTCGCATTTCTGGGGTGTCTATCTATATAGACGTAGACCTATCCTGAAATCCCGCTCCCTACTAGGAAAGGCGTAGTAAGGGTTTGAGGACTTTTTTAGTTATGTTAATTGACAAAGACTTAAATGTAAGTATAGAGTGTAGAGATGGGGTTGGCTTGACCGTTAATGCCTGTGGATGAGTAACCGCCGACGGCCTCAGTAGAAGCAGGAAGTAAACATCAATTTGTTACGTTATGTGACGCTTTGTATCAGTTTTATGAAGCAGT
>NZ_JAAHGK010001285.1:0-2157 GCF_010672505.1 Okeania sp. SIO2B9
TCCCTCGACCGCTTTTTTCCCCTTAAAAGGGGAAAAAAGCGGTCGAGGGATGGATGGGTTTCCTAACCATATCCAATAGACCAAGAGAAGAAATAATATTTCCTTATATTCAATTCCGTAACGGTTTTAACCAGAGGTAATTATCCATTATCAATTATCAATTAATGAAGAGAATACCAGGGATGCAAACCTTTAAAAGGATTACCTCTTTCACTCCTTGGAGACTAATTCTTCTTTCGGTGCAATAATGAGCTAATAACTCATAGCTGATAGCTGACAGCTGAATACTTACATTTTTATCTCCTAAACATCACAAAATACAGCATCAAAAATAGAGCGGCAAATTCTAAATTTGATGTTGACAAGATTTTGATAAAACTCATCTTTATTACCTATTTCTATTCTTCCCTCCACAGCTAACTTTTTCAAAATAGCTAAAGTTCCCTTGACATTTAATCCTAAATTAGTAGCCATTTTTCTAGCAGCTAAATCGTCTAAAATTACAAAATCAGTCTGTAATTCCGTAGCCAGAGCAATAGTTTCTGATTCACCCCGACCAAAATTCATATTTAACCGATTAAATAAAGAAGTTAAATTAGTGCTTTTTATAATTAACTTTTATGCTGCTAATATAGGAGTCAATGCCTGACTAATATCATCACTTTTAGCATTAATTTCATTCACCACAGAAGGCGTTATATAAAATTCATAATTGTCATTAAAAAATAATTCTAAAGCTTGCAACCTGACTAAAAAGATAATAGGAGACGAATCAATCGCGATTTTCAAAACTTTTACTTATTCAAATATTAATTATTAATTGTTTACCATCTTTGTTCCTGTTCTATATCCTCAGAGGAAAGATAGGAAAATTCAATGCCTAATAAATCCAAGATTTGCAATAATTCCTCAGCATCAATTCCCATGATTTCCGCACCTTTTCTCAAACTAATTAATCTAGTCATTAAAGCACCTAAGACAAATAAAAACTTTTCCTTTTGTTCGGGTTCAACAAAAATTGGTAAAGCAGCAGCAATATTTTTAACATCAAGAATAGTTGTCATTTCAGTTATCAGTTAGAGGAAGCTTGAGATATTATTTATCACGAAAGGCAAAAGGCAGAAGGCAGAAGGGAATTTGACTTAATTCCCACCCACCCGCAGCTAATTCCCAACAACTCTTTAAATATGTGAAAAACTTAATTAGGGTTTGCTGAATAAAGTTAAAAGTTAGGGCAGCTAAGGGTTAAGAGCTTTTTATATTAAGTTTATCCGCTAGCTATTGGCTAGTTTTGCCTCAAAATACTGGAATTTCCTGCTGAAATTCAAGAAAATTTCTTCACATATAATGGCCGAAACCGTTGCCTGTTCCTCCCATCTCCGCGTCTCCGCGTCCCCGTGTCCTACTCCCACCAACCAATTTTTCAGCAAACCCTAATTATATCATGTCCAGTAGCATCGGTATTGTATTACAAAGGTAGGGAACAGGCAGGAATACTTAAGAGCAAGAAAAAAACTTAAATTTCCTGTAGATATTTACCAAAAAATGAAGTCCAAAACCTCCCCTTTTAAGGGGATGAAAAGCGGTCGAGGGATGGCGAGGTTTCCTCGCCATATTCAATCGACCAAGAGAATATTCAGTTCAGTATTTCAATCCCAATGCTTTAGTGGTCGGTACTGATAACTGATAACTGAAATGACCTTTGGGTTTACACAAACGATACCAGCGGACATGATATTAACTAATATCAAAGAAATTAAAAATTTACCCAAAAAAAATGTCTCAGACTGATGTAATTTTAATCGGTAGTGGAATTGGTGGTCTAAGTTGTGCCGCTTTACTAGCGCGCTATGGTTTTAATGTCATAGTTTGCGAAAGTCACTCTATTGCTGGAGGTGCTGCTCATAGTTTTGAATATCAAGGCTTTAAATTTGATTCTGGACCATCTTTACATTCTGGTCTATCCTATCATCCTTCTACCAACCCACTAGCACAAGTTTTGGATGCTATCGGCGAAAAAGTCCCCTGTGTAACCTACGACACTTGGGGTTGTTGTTTGCCAGAAGGTGACTTTAATACCTCCGTAGGTGCAGACCAATTTTGTGATGTTCTCCAAAAATTGAGAGGAGAAAATGCTGTAACAGAATGGCGTCAACT
>NZ_JAAHGK010001286.1:0-2157 GCF_010672505.1 Okeania sp. SIO2B9
TTTAAGTAATTAATGCGTGTAATATTAATGACAGGAAAAGGTGGGGTTGGGAAAACATCAGTGGCCGCCTCAACCCCACCTTTTCCTGTCATTAATATTACACGCATTAATTACTTAACCTTTTCTGAAAAATTTTTACATATTTTAACTTTAACGGGTTTTTGAGTTTTCCAGCATATGGGGAATCTCGCATATCATACAAATCCGGGTTAAAAAAAAGGTGTATATCTAAGTAGAGTTTAGCCAGGAATAGTTGGTTAACTTTTTGATTTCTGTTGTCATTGTTGATAAAGTACGACACCTTTGAACTCAAATCTCTTCCATTTCTTCTATACTTTCAAAATGTCTATTTATCAGAGGTTCATCTACTAATGCCCATAATCTTTCTGCCGGTTGTAATTCAGGGGAATATGGAGGTAAATATTCTCTAATTATCCCTAATGGGACTTTAACTTTCTGACTTCTGTGCCACCCAGCTCTATCTTCTACTAAGATGATTTTTTTTGTTTCTGATAATCCCGCATCAACAGCAACAGTTTCATATACTAAATTTAACCACTTGGTATTAACTCGTGGTATTAAATACCAATAAGTTTTTCCAGTTTGGAGTTCTACAAACCCATATACATACCGACGCTGCTCTACGAGACAGGGCGGGATTCCCTAACATCGCTGGTAAGGGCTTTCTATTGCCTCTTGACAGAGGAGCTGCGCTAAGATAGCACCCGCCCTCCGGGATTTACTCCCTTCTGGTCTTACGGTCGCTCCACAGTACGTCGCCAATCTGACGGCTCCCCTAGACACTGCGAGTCCCACAGCCAAAATGTTTATACTTGCATTTATGTCCCGGTCATGGTGACTAGCACATTTTGGGCAATCCCACTCTCTAATATTTAGAGGTAATTTTTCTACTACATGACCACAATTAGAATAACGCTTAGAACTAGGAAAATATCGGTCAATTTTGATTAATGTACGGCCATACCATTCAGCTTTGTATTCTAATTGCCTGACTAACTCTCCCCAGTTGGCATCACAACCCACCTCCATCTCCCTCCCGGGAGGGAGATGGAGGTGGGTTGTAATTCTTGACCATGTTTTTTACTCCTAAATCCTCAACTACTATCCTTTGGTTTTCTCTAATTAGTTGGGTTGTTAGTTTATGGGTATAGTCAAGCCTTGAATCTTTAATTTGGCCGTGTATGATAGGCACTTATTCACTGTGCGACTAATTCCTCTTAAACTACTGCCCTCAAAATCAGCCTGTATAACCATGCGCATTTGTTCAGGTTGATGGGTAGCTCCTCCCCAGGAGGCACTTGTCTACGATAGTATAAAGTGTCGAAAGTTTAACTGTTTGCCCAGCATTCCGCAGGAAAAGTTTGTTGACATTTGGGACAATAATTATTGTTGACTTCCTTTACTGGTCTTTCCATGATACCCGAGTTTGATGATGGCCATACAAAGGACATTCCATGATGATTGAAAGTATTTAGGAACAATAATTGTATGATCATTCCCACACTTTCTTGATGCAGAACCCATTAATTTACTTGAAAAAGCTGCTTCAAAACATCTAGTCGAGAAATATCCCAATAGTCAATATGACTGTTAATAAGTCCATCCGTATTTAGTTTCAATTCACTCCATCCTGGTATTACCATTCTAGGCTTCCAAGGCAAAGGAGCTGTCCAACTAAGTGTCCAACGGGTTTTAATTAAATCTCCTAACTGACTAATATCGTGTAATTCAAGTTCAATATCGTTAAACCAACTTTTCATAAAACCGATCATTTTTTGATAACGCTCAATCCCTCTAAATTTATTCAATGGGTCTTTAAAGTAAACATTTTCTGCATAGATAATGTAGGTTTGATCGGCAGGAAATTTTTGATAATCTTGTTTAAGTATTGAAATAATATCCATTTTTTTAGTTGAATTTTTTACTGTAAAATTAGACACTTTTTCTCAGTTTTTGATTTGTTTTTTACTAGAGTTATTGAATTAGTTATAACTTATCAGTAAGTGCTTCAGCATTTAGACTTTATTTCCCAATGAGCCACTAAGGGAAGACTGTCGCGGAGAACAGCGGTACAACCACGCGTCGGCGAAGCACATTAGCTCCTCTATAAGAAGCTAGAAGCAAGTTGTCACAGGA
>NZ_JAAHGK010001287.1:0-2150 GCF_010672505.1 Okeania sp. SIO2B9
CTGAGTGCTGAATGCTTACCAATTATCAATAATTATTTTTATAAAAAATGCGTCTATTTACTACTACTGCAGCTTTGCAATGCTACTTAAATTTATTGAAAAACGATCTAAACAAATCTCCATATACTGTTGGTTTAGTACCAACAATGGGAGCTTTACACAAAGGACATTTAAGCTTAATTAAACGTGCTAAAGAAGAGAATCAAATTACTGTTGTAAGTATTTTTATTAATCCTTTACAGTTTTCTCCTACTGAAGATTTCCAAAAATATCCTCGGCAGTTAGAAGCAGATAAAAAAATATGTGAAGAAGAAGGAGTAGATATTATTTTTGCTCCCACTCCTAAAACGATGGGTATGGAAAATGAGCTGTCTACTAATGCTCAAAATTCTACAACTACAGTTGTTCCTCCATCTAGCATGACATCAATTATGTGTAGTCTTTCTAGACCTGCTTTTTTTCAAGGAATTGCGACTATTGTAACTAAATTATTGAGTTTAGTTCAGCCCAATAATGCTTATTTTGGGCAAAAAGATGCTCAACAATTAGCAATTATTCAAAGGTTGGTAAAAGACCTCAGTTTGTCCGTTAATATTATTTCTTGTCCAATAGTTCGTGAATCTTCAGGATTAGCTATTAGCTCTCGCAATCAATATTTAACTATCGAACAAAAACAGCAAGCTTCCATATTATATAGTTCTCTTTGTCATGGTAGAAAAGTATTTTTAGAAAATCTAAATGCAGCAAATATTGTAGAAAAAATTAAAAATGCTGTGCAGGAACAATTGGCAACTTTACCATTTATAAAACTAGAGTATGTAGAAATAGTCAATCCAGAAAGTTTACAACCTTTAGAAAATATTCAGGATATAGGTTTATTAGCGATCGCTGCTCATATTGGTTCTTGCCGTTTAATAGATAATATTCTCTTGAGAAACCGCAAACCAATAATTGCCATTGACGGTCCTGCTGGAGCTGGCAAATCAACAGTAACCAAATTAGTCGCACAAAAATTAGGACTTTTGTACTTGGACACAGGGGCAATGTATCGAGCCGTAACATGGATGGTATTACAAGCTGGCATCCCAGTAGAAGATGAACCCCAAATAGCAGAGTTAGTCAGTCAATGTCAGATTAGTTTTAATGGCCCTGAAAACAACCATGTCATTATTAATGGCCAGGATGTTACAGAAGCAATTCGGAGCAGAGAAGTTACAAATCATGTTTCAGCTATTGCAGCTCAGGCAACTGTCAGGTATTTTATGGTAGAACAACAACAAAAATTTGGAACAAAAGGAGGAATAGTAGCAGAAGGACGAGATATTGGTACTCATGTATTTCCCAATGCTGAACTAAAGATTTTTTTAACAGCTTCTGTGGAAGAGCGATCGCGACGACGACTGCTAGAGTTACAACAAAAAGGTCAAACTAATATCAGCTTAGAACAAGTAAAAAAAGATATTATTCAACGAGACCAAAAAGATGCTAACCGGAAAATTTCTCCCTTACGAAAAGCTCTAGATGCTATAGAAATTAGCACCGATGGTTTAAGCATAGCGGAAGTTACTCAAAAAATTGTAGATATTTACAGACAAAAAAATCCACAACTATAGTTCATTTAATCCGGAAAATACTTAGTAGATTAAGATTATTTAGATGAAACTTAGGAGGAGAATCAAGTATTTTATTTTCTCAATAAAAGTATTTTTAATAATAGCTATTATTCCAGAATAACAATAATAGTTAAACCGCCTAAAAATTCATGTTTTTTAACTTGACAAAATTCTTGACAAAATTACTGAATAATTTCAGAAAATCACAAAGGTGTGTAGGAGAAATATGACAAACTTAGGTTCACTATCCAGACAAGGGAAATCTTTAGCAACAGTGATAGCTGCTAGTGGAAGTTTCTTAATCGGAATGTTATTGCCCATGGAAATATGGACAAATCAACAAACAAATACAAAAGCAACTACAGTAAAAACAGCAACAAATACAAATACAGTAAAAACAGCAACAAGTACAAAGACAATCAATCAATCGGTAAATAGCAAAGAAACTCCATTAGAAATAATTAAAATTAGTTCTGTTGTTGCCAAAAAAATTAATAATACTAAACAAAAACTGAGGGAATTAGAATTAAAAACCTT
>NZ_JAAHGK010001288.1:0-2147 GCF_010672505.1 Okeania sp. SIO2B9
GATGTAGTTATTATTGGTGGTGGTATTGCGGGTCTGGCAACAGCTTATTACCTTAGCCAGAAACAAAATCTACAAATTATATTGTTAGAGAAAGACTCTATCCCTAATCCCAACAACAGTTCCTATGATAAAAGTAAAGTAAGTATTAAATATATTAAATATATATATAGCAATATGTAGAAACTTAATAGTATATTTCAGGAACTGAGCTATTAAGGTTAAGAGACGTTTAGTTAGTTATTAGAGAGTAAGGAAATTGGTCGTGACGCATGATAGACCGCTAGCAGCAGTTTTCCGTAATATATCTGGTGGGTCATATCCGCCAGTTGTAGAAACTTTTGAACGGGGCAAGACAATATTTTTTCCAGGAGACCCTGCAGAGCGCGTCTACGTTCTAATTAAAGGCGCAGTGAAGCTATCGAGGGTGTATGAAGCAGGAGATGAAATTACAGTGGCCTTACTCCGGGAAAATAGTGTATTTGGAGTATTGTCTCTAATTACAGGCCATAAGTCTGACCGTTTCTACCATGCAGTAGCTTTTACCCCTGTAGAATTAATATCTGTGCCAATTGACCAGGTGGAGAAAGCTCTCAGAGAAGATCCAGATTTGTCAGTTGTTTTATTACGTGGACTTTCATCTCGAATCTTACAGACAGAGATGATGATTGAAACTTTGGCACACCGGGATATGGGGTCTAGACTGGTTAGCTTTTTATTAATCCTTTGTCGAGATTTTGGAGTTCCTAGCAAAGATGGGATTACCATAGACTTGAAATTGTCTCACCAAGCAATTGCAGAAGCAATTGGGTCAACAAGGGTGACAGTTACTCGTCTGCTTGGAGACCTTCGGCAAGATGGAATGATATCTATTCACAAGAAGAAAATTACAGTACATAACCCAGTGGCTTTAAGTCAACAATTTACCTGATTTAGAGACACAAATATCTGTAAAAATCAAGATGAAATAACTGCTGAGGGTAAACTAAAAAAATTTTATAATGGCAATCTGAGGAGATAATACTATTTTCTCTTAAAATAAAATATTAATTAAGTAAAGAGATTGCCTTATAGAAACCAGAGAATTTTATATTTAAGAGAATTTTATATTTAATAGCTAGTCAAATAAATAATTACTGTCTATAATTTTTGATATTAGGCATATAGTCTGAGATAATAAACTAAAGGCAACCTCATAATTAAATTACTACCAGCAGCCATTAATGACCGCCGGTATTATCTTAGTATTAGCAATTCTGGTGCTAGGCGGTGTAATCGCTACTATTAGCGATCGCCTAGGTACAAAAGTAGGTAAAGCAAGACTACGACTTTTTAATCTTAGGCCCCGCGATACTGCCGCATTGGTCACCATGGTCACTGGCAGTATTCTTTCAGCTTTAACTTTAGCTATCCTATTTGCAACTAGCAAACCATTAAGAAAAGGTGTTTTCAGAATAGATGAAATCCAAACCAAACTTAATGAAACTCGCAAGGAAGTGACAAAAGCTGAATTTGAAACCACCCGAATCAAAAATGAATTACAAAAAGCAAGAGCTGATTTAGAATTAGCTCTAACTCAATTGAATCAAGTTAATCAGTCTTTGGATAAAGCTTTAGTCCAAAAAGCAGAAACAGAATCCCAACTCAAAATAACCAAAGAGCAATTAAATCAAGTTCAAGCAGTAAAAATCCGTACTCAAGAAGAACTTAGGCAAGTTCAAAAAGCAAAAGCTAGAACTGAAGCCGAACTTAATTTAACTCAAAACCAACTGAATAGTATAGTACAACAAAAAGAAATCCTGAGACAAGAAATTGAACAAATGCAAATAGAGCGTCAAAAAATATTAAAAGATTAAAAATATAGCATTTTATAGCAGAAGGAAGAAGGAAGAAGGAAGAAGGAAGAAGGAAAAGTATTACTTTGTCTGAGTTTTAAACTTTTGAACTGTCCTAACCTTTCCTTCGACTGCTATACCTTGCCTTTTATGTACTCCCTAAAAAAAATTACATTATGAATAATTAAGGTTTAAAGCATTTTTTTTATAGAAAAAATAATATTAAATCCGGTTACCACCACCCTTTATAGTAGTTAACTAAATTCCATATTATATAAAAAATTTTATCTACTAAAATAAGGGTGGTGGTAACCG
>NZ_JAAHGK010001289.1:0-2144 GCF_010672505.1 Okeania sp. SIO2B9
AAGGGTTAACTTTTATATTTACTCCTATAGTTTGGTTGATGGAAAAAATTACTTCTCCTTTTACTAAGGGGCAGAAATTACCCACCACTAATGAAGCAGAAATTATGTTTTTGACCAGAGTAGGAGATAAGTCGTCGCTATTCGAGGTGTCATAATATCAAAAGAATTTTGTCATTGAGCCGAAATACTCTTCTAATCATTTCAGCTTCATCACCCTCAATAACTCCTTCCTTATATCCTACTCTGGTCAAAAACATAATTTCTGCTTCATTAGTGGTGGGTAATTTCTGCCCCTTAGTAAAAGGAGAAGTAATTTTTTCCATCAACCAAACTATAGGAGTAAATATAAAAGTTAACCCTTGGACAGGTATAGCCACAGTTAAGGCAAATTGCATGGCATAACGTTCACCTAAAGTTTTAGGAATAATTTCCCCAAAAACTATTACCAAAAAAGTTAATATTGCAGAAAAAACTCCTAACCAAGCATTTCCCAAAACCGAAGCTGCAATATTACCAATTAAAATACTACCAACTATATTAAAAATGTTATTAATAATCACAACAGTAGCAATTGGGCGATTAATTTTTTTCCTAATTCCCCACAGTGCTAATGCTGCTGGTTTTTTAGACTGTGCTAACTGTTGCACTTTAATGGGAGAAACTGAAAGTAAGGCTGTTTCAGTAGCAGAGCAAAGAGCAGAACCTATGAGAATAATTAAAACTATAATAGTTAGCTTTAGCATACTTAACTAATAATTGGTTAAACTCAATCATACCATTTTTAATTTTCTGATGAAACCTTCTAACTGGCAAATTATATTAGTTTTAGCTATCGGTATTTTGGCAATATCTACAGGTGCAATATTAATCAGGTTGGCAAGTCTCTCTGCTGGCATGAGTGGGGTAGAGTTTAGTCTCGTAATAGCTGCCTCGCGGGTGACGATCGCTGCTTTATTATTAGTACCCGCATGGTCGAAAATTCAGTGGCAGAGTCTCCAGTCGGGAGCAATACCCTATGCAGTAGGAGCAGGAGTTTGCCTCGCAGTCCATTTTGCTTTTTGGATTACTTCTTTATCCTACACTTCGATCGCGGCCTCTACCAGTCTAGTAAATACTAATCCCATCTGGGTAGCTTTGTTGTCGCGGTGGTGGTTGAAGGAAAGACTTTCTCGTCAGACAGTTATTGGCATAGTAATAGCTATGGTTGGAGGGTTAACCATTGGTTTAGCAGATATTGGTGGGGGGTATACAGGTATTAACCCTCTGCTGGGAAACTTTTTGGCTATGATTGGAGCTTGGGCAGTGAGTTTATATATACTTCTAGGACGGGAAGCTCAAACTAAAGGGTTTAGTGTTGGTGGCTATCTTGTGGTAGTTTTTACTGTAGCTGGAATTGTATTATTGCCTCTTCCCTTAATTTTAGGTGTTGGTTACTCTGGTTATCCTGGTTTAGTTTACTTTTACTTATTATTGATGGCATTATTTCCTCAATTAGTAGGGAATACAAGTTTGATGTGGGCAGTACGCTGGTTGTCTCCTACTTTAGTTACTTTGGCAATTTTATTTTAACCTGTTGGAGCTAGTTTTTTAGGTTATTTATTCTTTGGTGAAGTTCCTTCTATCATGGTTTTTTTTGGTGCAATTATATTGTTAATTGGACTGGCGATCGCTGCTATTACTTCAAAACAAAAATAAACCGAAAATGTCAGGATTTTAAATTATACTTCATCCATACACTCAATACTGAAAAAAAATTACCGAATAATTAAGGTTTAAAGCTTCTGCTTTAAAGGAGAAACAAGCGGTCAAGGGATGGCGAGGAGACCTCGCCATATTCAATCGAACAAGAGAGAAAAATTTTTCCTGTTCGTCAATCCTATCCGCTTTCAAGGAGAGGTAATAATTAATAATTAATAATTAATAATTAATTATTAATTGTTGAAACACTACTTTCAATTTTTAAACCATTTTTACTGAGAAACTCTTGATTGTAAATTTTGGATAGGTATTTAATTCCACTATCACAGAGAACTGTAACTACTACCTGTTTTCGATCTAAACGATTTGCAATAAGTTTGGCAGCAAAAACGTTAAGACCACTACTGCCACCAACCAGTAAACCCTCATCCTTAGCTAGTTGATGA
>NZ_JAAHGK010000129.1:0-9189 GCF_010672505.1 Okeania sp. SIO2B9
AAATGCGGATAAATATACCTTAAAAATATTTATTTAGCATTTTTCCTTAATGTTTTTTACTAATTTATAGTAAAAAAATAATAATTATAGTTATTAACTATTGCAAGTTAAATGTATAACTATAAAAATCCTATAATTACTCAATTATAAAAAATAAAAAGAATATTAATTTGCTTATTATGAACATCTAATCTAAAAAAATTATGAAATATTAATTCTTATTATTAAAGCGTCAATTAAGCTTAAGTGAAAATACTTAAATCAACAACAAACAAAAGATTTGAGTTCTTCACTCCATGTATAGTTAGTTATATAGCAATCAGGACATTACTATGATTAATCAGCTAAATCAACTTACAGATGACGAGTAGTATTACTAACACAAACTTCTCAACAGCAATAACAGGGGGGTGTTATGACTCACAAAATGACTGAAAACTGTATCTCATGTGGCACCTGTGTACCCCAAATCCACTGCCCAACAGGTGCAATAACTATAGAAGATGAAAAATACTCCATTAATCCTGAACTATGTAATAGCTGTGAGGGTTATTACGAAGAACCTCAGTGTGTAATTCACTGTTCTATTAGTAGTCCTGTTCCCACTAAAGCCAAAAAAGGTAGGTATAAAGCTGAAACAAGAACACCCACAAGCTCTAATTTATTTCCCAATGGCAAGCATAGTCCTTTTGCTTCTTCTATCGCGATCTGGGAAGCTTGCAACATTCTGACGCAGAGAGAATCATTACCTTGGACAGTGAATGCAGAAGGTAAACTGATTTATCAACGTTCTATTAAGCAAGGTCAGGGTTCAATCAGTTTCAGCATCAAAGATGTGGAGTATTCATCTCAAATTATAAATGATGATGTCATCAAAGTCACAGATATGCCAGCAATGGATATCAGAGCAGCTTGTTTGCACCTAATTTATGCTGCCCATGCAGCAGTTATTGACAAACCATGGGAGCAAGAATTTGTGATCGATGACCAACAAATTGAAAGGTACTTAGGGTTAGAAAAACGCAAAGAC
This sequence comes from Okeania sp. SIO2B9, assembly GCF_010672505.1. Classification (NCBI taxonomy): domain Bacteria; kingdom Bacillati; phylum Cyanobacteriota; class Cyanophyceae; order Oscillatoriales; family Microcoleaceae; genus Okeania; species Okeania sp. SIO2B9. The sequence continues at coordinate 1,031 of NZ_JAAHGK010000129.1, forward strand.
TTATCGAAAGCAACTAAACTGAGTTTAATTAAAAACCTAGCTCAACAACCTTGTAATATTACTACTACTATTGATTGGCCTCAGCAGGGCAGAATTAATGCGTTCTCATTACCAGAAGATCAATTATGGCATATCTTAGACATTCAACATCACTTTTCTGAAGATTCTACAGGATGTAAACATCTTGTTGGTCTTACCTTTAGAGTCAAAGCTGGTCTTTGGACTAAGTATTTCCTCAACAGAGAAGGTTGCAAGCAGGGCAAAGCATTTTATCAATACGGTATTTTGCCTCAGTCGATATTAACTACAGTAATGAGTATCTGGCAGCAACATGAAGGTACTGCTCGAATGCTATTATGGTTATTATTTAAAACCAAAATGGGTAGGGAACAACGGTTGACTGTACCTACTCTAATGCGAGTAGCTTATGGCGAACAAAAAGTGATACGAGCATCTTCTTGTCGGGATGATCGAAAACGACTAATTAGAACTTTTGAAAGTGATCTGGAAGTTCTCAATCACTATGGACTTAAACCCGAATTTGACCCGGTAACTTACCCCCAGGAAATTCAGCCAATGTGGGCAAAATTAGCTGCTCTGCCTGATGATGGTGAAGAAGCTTTAGATTTCTGGATTGATGACGGTAGTAAAAATACAAGACTAACAGATAACGGCCCCAGAGGTAAGTGGAATATGTTATTAAACGCTCGTATCCTCTGGTTTAAATTGCCCGAAGAATGGGATAAACACTTAGCAGATTTTGAAAAACAAAAGCTACGCTATTCTAATAAGCGTAAAAGAACAAAAAAGCTTGCTGCGATCTGTGGGGAACAGATTATGACTGCTAGAAAAAATCAGCAGTTAAGTCAGAGACAATTGGCAACTATGCTTGGAAAAAGTCAAAGTTGGATTAGAGATATTGAGAGTGGACGCTTTCAAGTCAAAGGTGAAGACCAAATGCTATTACAGAATGTTTTAGGTTTGGGAGGGTAATCATTTAAAAAACGTCACTATATCAAAAAAAAGCAGATAGTTGGTACATCAGTAGATATATCTGTCCCCACCAACATGGTTCCCTGGATTTCCATAGTCACGGACACCATTAAGGGGAGTCGCGCACCTTTTTTGGCAAACACCGCCTCAAAAGCACTCAATGCTGCCTTAATTTGCAGAACATCTTGACAGGTTTCCACGATAAAAAGATCGGAACCCCCGTCATAGAGACCTTCTGCTTGCACCATGAAGCTCGATCTCAATTCATCATAGGTAATATGACCGAGGGTAGGTAGCTTGGTTCCTGGACCGATGGAACCTGTGACAAATCTTGGTTTTTCGGGAGTGGTAAACTCATCCGCACAACTGCGAGCCAATTCTGCTGCCTTTCTACTTAGCTCATAGGCGCGATCGCCTAGATCGTACTCTGCGAGGACTAAGGGACTTGAGCCAAAGCTATCAGTCTCGACAACATCTGCCCCCGCTTTGAGAAAATTACGATGGACTTTTGCCACTGCTTCTGGCTTGGTGATGACTAAATATTCATTACAACCCTCATATTTGGCTCCACCAAAGTCCTCGGCGGTCAAGTTTTGGGATTGGATGTTAGTTCCCATTGCGCCATCAAAGATGATCACTGGACGCTCTGGACTCTGGAGCCGTTGGAGAAATGAAGTCTTTAACTGAGGTTTCGGAGTTTCAATACTTAGCATAGATGTAATGGTTATAGTTGGACTTCTCCTGCAACCTTTTTAACCCCAAAGCTATTCAGCTTGGAAGGCTGAGGAGGATAATTATGTGTAAGAATGATAATTATTCTCAATTTAAAATAGCATAAATCACGATGGCGCACGAATGAGCACACAACAACGGTAAAGTTGATCGGTGTGAGACCATCTTATAATGAAGTCCAACGCTTTACCTTTCACATCCGCTCCGACGCAGGGTTAGGTACACAAAGGCTTGTCACTTCTGGGTTTCGTACCCTCACCCTGACCTACAAAGCGACTCGTTTGCACAACAAAGCGACGCACCCGCGTTCAAGACTGGAATTTTAAGGGACTATAAACCCATGGATGTTGAGGTGCGGGGACATAAGTTGTAATTACTAGCCGAAAAGTTCGTGCCACGCACCCCAATCTAACGAATTGCTAATTCGGATTACTTGGTGGTAACTGATTCAATTTTTCGATCATAGAATCAAGACCTTGTGCAACTTTATCAGATGTCTCGGCAGTATAACAAAGGCGAAACCATCCTGGTTCACTCCAGAAACACTCCTGTCCTCGAACCAGTAACACCTGTGCTTCTTCACGAAGATAGCGAGTTAGCTTCCCTTCATTCGGATCGTTGAATTCAGGAGGATATAAAGATTCACAGAGTAATGGATCTGGTTCAATTGTGGTTTGTTGAACGCGATCGAGATAGGCACTTAAGTCTATCCAGAAGAAAATCCCTCCCTTGTTGTTAGGGTGATAGGGAATCAATGCCTCGTCGAGCTTATCTTTAACTATGGAATAGGATGATGGCAATAACGAGCTTTGATATGTACTGATGGCATTATTTGCTACTGTTGGATCTGGCTCCCCTCCAGAGAGAAAGAGCTTTTGCAACATATACGGATTTAATGAACCAAATGGTGAGAACCCGGCAATACTCCTATTACAAGCATCTCCCTCCATAGATTCTTGAACTTGTTCCGATTTTGAAATGATACAACCCACCCTAAAGCCAGACAGACCAAAATCCTTTGACAGACCCCAAACAACATGTATCCGAGTAGGATATATGTTGTAGGCATCTAATCCAAAAGCACTGACAAATTCGTTACCTTCCACATTAGTATTCTGAGAACAGGCATAAATTTCATCAGAGATAATATGATAATCCGATCCCAGACCCAAAAAATATGCGTAAATCTCTTCCATCTGCTCTTTACTATAGTTTGTCCCTAAAGGGTTCTGGGGATTAGTCAGCACTAAGAGCTTGGCATTAGGATTGGCTTCAACCGCATCTACTACATTTTGTGTAGAGAGTTCAAAGTTCTCGCCAACTGGAAAATGGATAAATTCCATTTGGGGACGCTGGCTAAAACACCATGGAAATCCGTACCACATCGGCCCCGGAATTAGTACCTGGTCTCCAGGACTAAATAGGGAAAATCCAAGACATTCTAATGCTGCCGACACACCAGAAACTACAAAAATGTCATCTAAAGTAATCGTTCCAATCGGTAGACTCCATTGTTGTTCTAGAAATTGCAGAATACTTTGCCGATACTCAGGACTGCCATACACAACCGATGGATATTGTATATCTGTCGCTGAAATTACAGGAAGCTCATCAAAAATTTGGTTCTCTTGGTAAAAGTCTAGTAACAATACATTTTCAGCCGTAGATAGGTTGACTACATCACTATCAATAAATTGCTTGTAATATTTAGCCCTTTGTTCAGGGTTAACTATCTTCCGAAGTTGTTGAAGATAATGCTCTTTGGATAATTTCATGCTTACTTCCTTTACGCTTGTTACACCACCACATGTTGCAATAACTGCAAGTGGTTCATCCAAATAATCAATACCACCATAGACTTTTTGCAGAAGTCAAGTAATAAGTATGAGAATTGATTAAAACTTTCAGGACTTACGCCTGATGTGAATTAAAATTAACCCTTATTTTATAGTTTACTTTTGCAAGAGGTCTCATAGACAGAAGTTAAATGAATCATTGCCTAGTTTGAATTCGTTTGGATAACAAATAATATTGTCGGACGACTAGATACACCCCAGTCAAAACCTGCAAGGGAGTTAACATAGCCAAGGTTTCGGGTTCGGCAAATAATAGCAGTCCATCTTTGCGAATAGAAGCTAAAACAATAGGCAATGAGGCTTCAGGGGGTAAATTAAACCATCCCATCAAAGGGTTAATAATATTGGCTAAAGCTGCGATCGCTCCTAACTAATTCAACACAGAAGCAATAACAGTAATAACTAAAAAGATGGGAATTGCATTGAACAAAAATTGATTAATAGTTGACTTAGCTTCGCGCCAAATTACTAACGAATCAGGAAATTCTTTGACTCTTCAGTTTGATCGTGTCTTATCCATTAAGCAGAACTCTAACTTGTGATTGTATTGTATTGCACATCAGTAATTCATGTAGGAAAGCCATTTATTGGACAATTCACGGAAGCCAGAAGTCAGAATATAGAATTTAATATGCCTATTTAAGCGAAGTTGATATAATTTTTCAAACATCAATCACTTAATGCCTTGGCCAAAGCATGGATAAACAATCAATATCAACAGGCTTAATTGCCGGACTAGCAGCTACTCTGTTTTTCAGCATTAGCTTTAGCCTCCTAGAATATACAATAAAATTAAGTATTGTATTGGGTGTAATTGCAGGCATTTCTGCTGGTTTATTAGGGTATTGGTCACAAATAGAATCAATACCAGAAATTCCAGAGAAAACAAATACTGAACCTATAGATTCCCCAAAACCACCAAAACCACCAAAACCACTTAATACATGGCCTAAAACACCTAGAGAACGTAGCGGTGTTTCTATCTTAAGTTGGCTTTCAAGGTCAAGTCAAGTTTCTTCCAGAAGATATCAAAAATCTCGAAAAAAATACTAATCTTTCACTTCTAATGTTTTTGTTTTTTTCTAAATTACTCCCTTTATTTATCTATCCTTTGGGGTTATCTTGCTTGCTAATGCTGATAGCTTTTATTTTATTGTGGTGGTATCCTAAATGGTCAGCATTAGTAATTTTTCTGGCATTTACAGTAACATTTATGTTTAGTAATTCGTGGATTTCTCAAGGACTTATTAAATCCTTAGAATGGCAAAATTTACCGCCGAAAGAATTACCTTCAGCAGAAGCAATTGTAGTTTTAGGTGGTGGAATTAAACCAGCAAATTCACCCCGACCTTGGGTAGATTTTAGTGAAGCAGGCGATCGCATTTTACATGGAATAAGATTATATCAGCAGGGTAAAGCACCTTTAATTATATTAAGTGGTGGTAGAGTTGATTGGAAAGATGGAGGGAACCCTGAGTCTGGAGATATGGCAGAAATTGCTGAAACTATGGGAGTACCAAAAACAGCAATTTTACAAGATACAGACTCTCTAAATACTTATCAAAATGCTGTTAATGTCAAACAAATTTTAGAGAAAAATGAAATTAAAGGCAATGTTTTGTTAGTAACTTCAGCACTGCATACTCCTCGCTCAATATCAATCTTCAAAAAACAGAAAATATCAGTAATTCCAGCACCAACAGATTTTTTAGTTACTGAAAGAGATTTACAAGAAATACAAGATAGTTGGCAAGGTTTTCTGTTAAATATTATTCCTGATGCTGCAAATTTACAAAATTCTACTAAAGCTTTAAAAGAATATATAGGTATAATAGTATATCGTCTGCGAGGGTGGTTATAATATATTTTTTTGTAGTCAGTAGTTAGCATGAAACAAAGGATTTAATATATAGCAATATTGTCTGAATTGCAAGATATTGTAGATTTTTAGGGAATAGTCAATTCAGTTATCAGTTATCAGTTAGCCTTTTTACAGAGGAGTTAGTGGGACTTACACAAAATAGAAGTAGAAAATAGGCTCAAATATATATAGGAAAAGGCTTTTACCTCAAAAAAGCATAAATCCTTAATTACCAAGGGTTCTAGGGATTTTTAGTGCATTGACGCAATTTCCTGATCTAGACTGATATCATGTCCGTTTATATCGTTTGTGTAAACCCAAGGGTGAATATCTACAGGAAATGATGGTTTTTTCTTGCGAGGGTAGCCTTCTTTCCTCTTCCCTCTTTCTTCTTCCTTCTTCCTTCTTCCTTCTTCCTTACCTTTGCTATACAAGACCGATGCTACCGGACATGATATGACACGAGCGCCATTTTTCGACCATAAAATGTTTAGGTCCCACTAGGCTATCAGTACCTCCGGCTTAAGCAGGAGGCTTGAAATTCAGAATTTTCTTTCCCTTGGTCGATTGGATATGGCGGGGAGACCCGTTCTTGCAGACCCGCTCCGAAGATCGCCATCCCACTCTTTGGGAAGCTCCGAAGATCGACCGCTTTTTATCCCCTTAAAAGGAGAGGCTTGAGACCTTATTTTTTGTCAACAGAGAAAAAATTTGCTAAGTTATACAAGATGCTTTTAACAATTTTTAGAATAAACAAAAGGTTTAATTTTTATATCAACTTATGTATTTGAATTAAGGGATAAAATATACAATTTACCCCTTCCCTATTTTTTCTTACTTATCTTTACTATTTAGGAATGAAATCAATGCCTCCAGAATTAAGAAGCATCTTTCCAGAAACAAATTCACCTGCTACAGAAATTTTTCAAATTTCTCAAACTACTCAGGAATTTTATCAGGAGGTAAAATATAGAGAAAATTTTCAAAATTATTGTCAGTGGTATTATGAGATAGCTGAACAACACCAAAAAGAACTACAAAAAATGCGGAGTGATATTAATATTTTAGGTTTTTTCTTGCAATTAATTCACCCTAAAGTCAAAAAATAGGAAAATAAATGGGGACAATGCCCCATAAATCCTATTAGTATTAACCTTAAGTTATTCTATAGTAGTCCAAGGAAAGGGCGCGGACATATCAAAAGCTTAAAACTCAGATAACGCCATATTTTTTCTGATTCCTTCTCTCCTAGATAACTAAAGCCTTCGTCCTTCTGCTATATAAGTTCTAATTCCTCTTCCTTCAGATGAACTTTAAATTTTTCTGTAAATTTGACAAGAATTGGTAGATTAGCGCTAACTGGTCTGCCCTTCCATTCATTGACAATACCAATAACTTCTCCCTCCTCATCTTTAAGATCGAATGGTTGTCCTCTATTTTCAGGATGAATATAAACAACAACAGATTGATTAACGCGAACACGATCGCCTACTTTCATATATTAAAACCTTATACTATCATCTCCTAGAAATTTAACTAGCTCTGGGCTAAAAGCTTTCAGCTATCAGCTGGGATTGAAATCCCCGACTTGTAGAAGCCGAATAATTTAAGAGGGGTTTAAATCCCTTTTTAAATTGTATTTCTCTCAGTTTTAGTAAAATCTAAGCTGAATACACCAATTGCTGTTTGCGTTTGCGTAGCATCCCGTAGGGAAGCATTCCGTCAGGAAACGCTTTTTAACTAATGTAACTCCAAGAATAAATTACACTAGCTTTAAGAATCTTCCTATTCTTTCATAAAACCAACCCTAAATCTACATCAATTTCACGTTGAACAATTTTTTAATCAACTATAAACATAATATTAAACTTCAAATTACTATCAATTAATCTATATAGCAGTCCTGTTTGACTTGTGCAGAAAATATCTTGGAGCTAGGGGACAGAGAACATTGAAAAGAGGTAAAAAGAGCGACAAAAATTAGTATCTCAGCTATAAGTCCAAAATTAAACATTAAGAATCAGGAGAAATAGGAGCTTCCGAAGGCTCAGGTATCATTGGACTTTCCGAAGATGCAGGAGCATCATTAGGATTTGAGCGAAAATTTTCCCAATTGCGCCACACCGCTACAAATGCCCCTACAGATAATATCAACAATAAACCAACCATAAACATCCACGGTTTTAACCTTGGAGATTTTGGCATAGCCTCCACCTCAGAATCAGGGCCAGAGTTAAGATCAGCTTCAGGTTTAAGCTCCGAAACTTCATCATCATCACTATAAAGAAGTGCTTTAGAAGCTTCAGATAATTCTGGCATTACCTCCTTTTCCAGAGGTCTTGCTGTAGGATTATTCAATAAAATCAACTGTTCTGGAGAAATACGATAGTGGGCAAGCACCACCGAAGTATTATCGTGACCATTTTTATCATTCGCCAACTCAATCAAATACTCAACTGCCTGCTTGAGAGAAAATTCACCTCGAAAAATCCCAGGAGTATACTCAGTCCAAGACTTCTCAACCCAATCATTATCACTCAGACCATCCGAGCATAATAACAATAAACCCTCTTCTTCAATCAAAAATCTTTGAATAGTGGGACAAATAAACTCCCCATCCCTCGTACCAAGAGCCTGAGTCAGGGCACCCGCATCACGACGTTGTAATGCCTGCCAATACAGACAATGACCGAGACACACCTCCCTAGAAGCCACAA
>NZ_JAAHGK010001290.1:0-2142 GCF_010672505.1 Okeania sp. SIO2B9
AGTGGGAACCAACATCACAAAAGTGTTCATGTTGTGGATTCAAGGGTGGAAAGTTAGACCTTTCAGTAAGGGAGTGGGAATGTCTCAACTGTGGTACAAAACACGACCGTGATGAAAATGCAGCAATCAATATATTGGTTGCGGGCGGGCAGTCCGAGACAAAAAACGGACGCGGAGGCAAGCGTAACCTACCCCCATCCCCTCCCGGGAGGGGAGCAAGAGGGGTGGGTGCAGCAGCCTGTGTTAGCGGAGCTTTGCGCCAGCAAAACGTCAACCCGCCGAGGAGCTACGGCTCGGTAGGAATCCCCCTGCCTTTAGGCCGGGGAGGATGTCAAAGGTTAATTATGCTCAAAATTATTCCCTTCAATGGAAATTTCTTCTAGGTCAACATAATTTACTTTCCCTAATTTAACTTCCTTGGGCACATTAGTTACCTCATATTTAGTACCTTTGGGAACTAAAACTTCGCTTTCACTATACATTGCAGAAAAATCACTAATAGACACTCCCGAATGATTATGCTTTACCCGAATCACTACTTGGTAACAATGACCGGAATAAGTCTCAGCAATCTTTGGATCGCAAGTAAAACTGGTGACTGAATCTAAAGTATAATCTCCGTGGGGTTTTAATTGTTTAATAAAAGATTTTATTGATTTTTCACTAAAAGACATACCCCGATAAATATCACCATCATAAGCGGGCATTTTGTGCATAAAATTGTTAAGAATTTTAACATTCCCTTCGTTTTTTCCTTCTTTATCTGCCCGTCTAATTTTACGAAAATCTGAAGTAGTAAATCTTTCAAGTGCGGATAATGATTTTGCTGCTTCAATAGAACTCATTCCGCTTAATTTAGCAACCTGAGCAACGAGTTTGTTGTTTTCGCAAAGTACAACATTGTTCATAAAGTTCATCTCAACTCGATACTTTTTATTATCTCCTAAAATTACTCAAAAAGTAACCCATTCATTTAGATGATTTTTGCCTCATCCAGATGGGTGAGTTTGAAGCTTAAAATTGATCCTGACCTAATATTGCCAGCAATTTCTCAATAATTCTTCAAGAAAATTCAATAAGTATAAATAACTAATAAGTCCTAATAAAATACTATAAATTCTAATTTAATTAGTAAATTAGTAAGAAATAATCTATCAATACTTTCCCGATCAACTTGTAAAAGTACAAACTTTAGCAATAACTACCTGGACTTAAATCTTAGCAAGACCTTCCTAAAATATGAAGATAAATTACGGTCTTTTTGAGTGTAGGTTATGACCATGTTATATCATGTCAGCTCGGGTAGCGCGATAGAACTCCGTTCCGCGCTGCGAACATAAAATTCTTAGGTGGCGCGATGGTATAGCGCTGCGCGCAGGCAACAGCTCATTTGGGAACAGCTCCGGAAGGGGGAATAAAAAGCTGATAATATAAGAATTTTAGCTATTGGACAACTCCTGCAATTTGTAAATATGCCAGCGAACATTGCTATAGGTGTAAATTCAAGAGGGAACACTGGAAACGGAGCGAAAATGTGAGATATTTCTTCAATATTTAGGGGAGAATATTTTTATGATACTTAATCATCCGGATATGATGTTATACCAAGTGTGATAAATGTTTGCTACATTATTTTTATACCTAATTAAATGGATTTGATATCAAAGATAGCTCGAAAAACTATAACGTTGGAGTTTTTTTGATGGCTCTATTCTATTGCTAGAGTCTGGCAAAAGCCTTAATTTACCGTCGGTACAATAATTCCATTCCCCAAGGCGATCGCTTTTGTGGGTCGGTTAAACATCTCAAAACTATTGTACAATAGATAAATAAGAACCCCCTTGAAAAACTATAACGTTGGAGTTTTTTTTGATTTATCTATTTTATTGCTAGAGTCTGGCAAAAACCTTAATTTACCGTCGGTACAATAATTCCATTCCCCAAGGCGATCGCTTTTGTGGGTCGGTTAAACATCTCAAAACTATTGTACAATAGATAAATAAGAACCCCTTTGAAAAACTATAACGTTGGAGTTTTTTGATTTATCTATTCTATTGCTAGAGTCTGGCAAAAGCCTTAATTTACCGTCGGTGCAATAATTCCATTCCCCAAGATGATCGCTTTTGTGGGTAAGAATTCCGA
>NZ_JAAHGK010001291.1:0-2142 GCF_010672505.1 Okeania sp. SIO2B9
ATCACTTTTTTTTAGTGGTCACTTTTTGGGGCTGGCCTCTCCGATGCGATCGCACCTCTGAGTATTCTATCTCAGGAAGAGGGCATTGCTCCTACTGGTCACTTATTTCTGCCATCCTGCACTAGTTTGTAACTGCTCAAAAACTAATTCTCCATCTTTCACATTTCCCGCTAAAATTTGTTCAGTTGCACGATCAATTTTTTGACGTAATTCCTCTAGTTGACTATCAACTTCATTATGATCTTCAGCTAAAATAATGATTTCCACTTTTTGACCTGCTGCAAATGGTAAATCTGATAAAACCAACTGCTGAGGATTATCAATTATTAGAGATTTTTTGTAAGCATTTATCGGTTTAATTAACTCCTTAATATTAGGTATTTAATATTATAATTGCACTAACTTTGATCGAACATATTAGGACTAAGTTCAACGAACTTCTGACTTTATAGAAAATGGTACATTACGACGGGTTGTTAAATACTTTTCAGAGTCTAGATTTTAGCTGTGTCACGCCACTACAAATTTGACTTTTGAATTTTTTACTTCTGACTTCATAACGCTCGACTAGAATTAAAAATCGCAATTAACGCTACACCCACATCTGCAAATACTGCTTCCCAAATATTTGCCAACCCTGCTATTCCCAACAAAATAAACAACCCCTTTACTCCTAGAGCAAAACCAATATTTTGCCAAACAATGCGACGCGTTTTCCTGCCAATTTGTATTGCTTCAGCAACCTTAGAAGGAGCATCGGTCATAATTACAACATCCGCAGTTTCAATTGCAGCATCCGAACCAATGCTACCCATTGCTATACCAACATCAGCACGAGCAATAACCGGAGCATCATTAATTCCATCACCAACAAAAGCAACTTTCCTATTATTCCGATATAGTAATTTTTCAATGGCATTGACTTTATCTTCTGGTAATAATTCAGCTTCATAACTATCTAAATCTAAATTTTCTGCCACCCGTTGAGCAACTGTTTGATTATCTCCCGTTAACATGACAGTTTTTTCCACACCCAAATTTTTCAAAGATTTAATTGCCCGAGCAGCATCTAATTTAATCTGGTCAGATATTACGATATAACCAACATATTTACTATCAACTGCTAAATGAACTGCAGTATCTCCAATATCACAAATATCGTGTTGAATATCTTCTAAATGTAACAGGCGATCGCCTCCCGCAATAACTGTTTTATTACCAACTTTTGCCTTAATTCCACACCCGGCAATTTCTTGATATTCTGAAACATCAGAATTATCAATTTTCCTAGAATTATATTTATAAACTGCTTGAGCAATAGGATGATTTGATAAAGATTCAACTTTAGCTGCTACTTCGATTAAATCTGGTTTAGTCAAGCCATTTTTTGTGACAATATCTGTCACCTGAAGTTTACCTTCTGTCAAAGTTCCAGTTTTATCAAAAACCACAGTTTTAATCGCAGCTAAATCATCTAAAAATGTAGACCCTTTGACTAATATTCCTCGTTTTGCCGCTCCACCAACTCCGCCAAAATAACCCAAAGGAATGCTAATTACTAATCCACAAGGACAGGAAACTACTAATACAATTAAAGCTCTATTTATCCAATCTGCATAAGTAGCACCGGAGATAAATAGAGGAGGCAGAAAAGCGATCCCTAAAGAAATAAAGACAACTATTGGGGTATAGTACCTGGCAAAAGTTGTCATAAATCTTTCAGTTTTAGATTTTTTAGTTTTGGCAGTTTCAACTAACTCTAGAATTCTGGAAATAGAAGATTCAGAAAATGGTTTAGTTACGCGAATTGTTAATAGTCCCGTTTGGTTAAGCATTCCTGCTAATATTGTTTGCCCAACTGTAAAATTTCTAGGTATTGATTCTCCAGTTAAAGCAGAAGTATCAACTTGGGAATTTCCAGAAATAATTTCACCATCTAAGGGGATTTTTTCTCCTGGTTTAACAACTTATAGGCGGGCGCGTGCGGGCCACCGAAGATCGAGTACATTGACCCGGTGTTCACAATCGCGCCCCGGGTCGTCGCAAGCAGCGGATAGGCCGCCAGACAACACCGCATCGTACCGGTCAGATTAACGTCAATGACGCGTTGAAACGTGTTGATGTCATACTCATCGATTTTTC
>NZ_JAAHGK010001292.1:0-2139 GCF_010672505.1 Okeania sp. SIO2B9
AATCAAGAGAGTGATTATGAGACAGCAATCTTGAAAGTCTCTTTAAAACCAGGCAAAATGAAGATTGAGTTTTTGCCGATAGTAGTTAGCAAATACCAACCTCAAGTTGTTACAGGAAAAAAAGGAGAGGAAATTCTCAGTCATATTGCTCAAATTTCTAGTGTTTTCCATCAACCCATGAGAACCCCTCTCAAGATAGATAAGATTGATTCTTCTGCAAAGTTTGCTGGTAGTAACTCCAGTCCAAGTAGATCGAACTCTAATATTTTATCAACTCCAACTTTACCTAAGTTGCCACCTAGAAGTACAGAAAATGAGCAAAATTCCACAGATGATTCTCAGAATTTGTCTGAAGGAGAAGCTGGTGTAGATAGTCACAATAGCTTTTCTCTACCACCAATATTGAATCCTGAAGCATCTGCTAAAGAAGAAAGAGAACCTTTTATTAAAGAACCTTTTATCAAAGAACCTTTTATTGAATTGCCACGTTTAAGAATTTAATTAAAATCATACAAACATTAATAACTATAATAACTATGGCTACATACTCTATTTTTTATATTCAATGATTCTGAAGATATGAGGTATCGAATGACGTAGAATAAAGTTCAAAATGAAAATACTATCTAAAAAAAATCGTTGGTACAATAAACAGATATCAACTATCAAAGAAAATCAACCTCAAGGATTTTGGTCAAATAAACTAGCTGTCATTACAGAAAAGCGTAACCGCCAAATGCGTGACAGTATTAATAAAGCAGCCAGAATAGTCATTAATCATTGTTTAAAAAATTCTATTGGTTACAATTGTATTTGGTTGGAATAAAGGTCAGAAAAATGAAATAAAATTAGGAAAAAAAAGTAATTCATAATTTGTACCAATTCCTACAGCTAGACTTAAAGAAAGAATAGCTAAATTATGCTCTGAATATGGGATTCTATTTTTAGAAACACCAAGAAAGTTATACAAGTGTCGCTTCATTTTTAGATGGTGAAAATCTTCCTATTGATGGTGAGGAACCCAATGATTGGAAACCGTCACCGAAAAGAATAAAGCGATGCAGCGCCGCCAAAGGGGGTTTCCCCCATGAGCGACTGCATCAAGACAGCGTAGTTTGTATAGGAGTGGTAATAATTGTTTTGTGAATGCAGACTGTAATGGGGCTGCAAATATTATCATAAAAGTAAGCAGAAAGCTAAGTTTAGACTTAAGCCAACTGTGTAGGGGGACAATTTCATTGTGCCCAAAGAATATTCTTTGGTCAGCTAAGAACAGACGGAGTAACACGGATTTATCATGTTGCGTAGTATCTACTTAGAATCCCCGTGACTTGAGTCCGGGGAGTAGTCAATATACTGTAATCATATAAAAACTAGAGGTCTAAATAATGATTGGGCAAATCACCAAGAAAGTAGATTTTTATTTCTAGTTATCATCACCCAATGCCCAATATTAAATAATCAATTCCTGAATTAAAAACTGTGTTTGCCATCGCACTTCAACAAAAACAATACAAGACTTATACCCTCTCTGATTTAGGATTTAATTCTAGTATAAATGTCGTTCCAGAGAGAGGAGGAATAATTACAAGTTGGTGTATTAATAATCAGGAGCTACTTTACTGTGATTCCAAAAGGTTAGAAAATCCAGAATTAATAGTAAGAGGTGGTATACCTATCCTGTTTCCCATTTGTGGCAACTTACCTAATAATATATACGAATATAATGGTAATAGTTACTCTCTCCAACAACATGGATTTGCACGAGAACTACCTTGGGAAGTCATAGAAAAGTCTACTCAAGACCGAGCTTCAATAACTCTAGTTTTAACCAGTAATAGATTCACAAAAACTGTTTATCCCTTCGATTTTCAATTAACTTTTACTTATCAAATCAAAGGTAATTCTATAGAAATATTCCAAGTTTACACCAATTTGAGCAATACACAAAGGATGCCATTTTCGACAGGACTACATCCTTATTTCTTTGCTCCAAACAAGCATCAGCTTCACTTTGATATCCCTTCAATGCAATATGTGGAACCAAAAACAGGAATCGTCCACTATAATAATGGTAAATTTGACCTTAATCAAGATGAAGTGAATGCAATATTTGAAAAATTAACAGGGTTGGCCACT
>NZ_JAAHGK010001293.1:0-2138 GCF_010672505.1 Okeania sp. SIO2B9
TCCTCAAGAAGATAGACGTTCCTATAAACAGTGGGAAGAAGATAATATTTTACCACAAGTTGTGTTTGAAATTGTTTCTCCTAGGAACAGTATTACTGAACTGGAAGTAGCAAAACTAGAGTTCTATTCAGAATATAAGGCGCAACAGTATTATGTTTATGACCCAGACACAGGGAGATTAAAAGGATGGTTGTGTCGAGGAGAAGTTCTCACTCCCATAGAAGTGATGGAAGGTTGGATAAGTCCTCGAATCGGAATTCGCTTTGAAAAAGAGGGTAGGGAATTACAAATTTATCCACCCGATGGAGAACGTTTTGCCACTTATGTAGAAATTCTCGAACAAAAGGAGCAAGCAAGACAAAACGCCGAACGAGAAAGACAAATAGACATAGGCGTGAAAAAGATATAAACTTTTTGCACATAGCAGGCAACAGGCAACAGTTCCGGAAAGCAACAGGGAATAGATTTTTAGGAAAAAGGTACGAAAAATGATTTAGGGAACTGACTTTTACCGAGAAATTGTGGGTATGCGCCTCCCCTTTTAAGGGGAAAAAAGAAAAAAATTTTTCCTTTTAGTCAATCCTCTTCTTTTCAAGGAGAGGTAATAATTAATAATTAATTATTAATTATTAATTGTTGAAAACTCTAGCTTATGTTAAATAAAGGGTAAGTTTATTTTCACCAGATGTCTAATAGCTCAACAAGAAAGACAAAACGCCGAATGAGAGGCAAATGCACGTCAACAAGCTCAACAATAACGGAACTTAATTGCTCAACAGCAACAAGAAACTATTCCTCGGTTATTGAGCATGGGTTTAACTACCAAATAAGTTGCAGATGCTCTTTCTTTACCTTTAGCGGTAGTAGAGAAATTCAGAAATTTGGAGATTTAGTTAATTTCAAAAAAATTTTTTACTCTTCTGCTGCCAAGGGTTAGTAATATCATGTCCGGATAAGATCGCGATAGGACTCCGTTCCGCGCTCCGCGTTTTCGGTGCGGAATGCTACGCTTGACCTGTCGCGTAGCGTTAATGTGCGTTGTGCGCCAGCTAAACAAAAAACTTTCTCCTTTTTCTCCTCTTCTTTCTTGCTTCTTGCTTCTTTCTTTCCTCCTGACTCCTGAGGACTGACTCCTGACTCCTTCATCGTTTTATTTATAAGTATTCAACCGGACATGATATATAGCAATGTGCGCTGACATATCCACAAATTCAGGAACTGTCCAATAGCTAAAAGTCTTATATTATTCCTTCGGAATGCTCCGCAAACAGCTTTTTATTCCCCCAGATGAGCTGTTGCCTCTCTTGGTGCGCATTCCCTTGCGACTGGCGTCGTCGCGGGGTCGCACCGCTGTTGCCTGTTGCCTGCGCGCAGCGCTATAACTTTTGCCTACATCCATTTCAACCCCATTAAAAAATCAGCAATTCTCTGAGCTGCACCCGGTTTACCCATTCTCTGAATCCCATTTTTAGCAATTAATTGTAGTCGGTCTGGATCGTTCAACAGAGACTTAACCGCATCTACAACTTCTCTGGGGTGCTTGACCAAAGTCACAGAAATTCCTAAAAGACGACTTTGAGCTTCCGCAAAAGTAGATGTAAATTGAGGGCCATTGCCAGAAATAGCGATCGCTGGTTTCCCCAGACCAACAAACTGTTCCGTAGCAGTACCTGCCATAGCAATAGCTAAATTTCCCCGATGCACAAATTCTGGAAAAGCTTGTCGGTCTAAAATCAGACTAGCATTTTTATTCTGAGAAGTTAATTTCACAGGAAACTGAATACTTCCCTCTCCAGAAAAAAAGGTTGGTACAGGACGATCAACTGGCAGTTGTAAAATACTGTTCTGAGTATTAGTTCTAATCTCTCGTTCAGTCTGCCAATGATAAGAATTGAGGAGTGTAATAAAAGGTTCTAAGCTTAAGTTAGGAGCGATCGCCCCCAGAAACAAAAATTTTTGCTGTGGAAAAGTTTCTACTAACCCTACAACCGCTTGAATAATAATTTCCCAATTCGCATAAGCTTCTGGAGAACGAGAGATTAGAACTAATACTCAGAACAGTATTTTACAACTGCCAGTTGATCGTCCTGTACCAACCTTTTTTTCTGGAGAGGGAAGTATTCAGTTTCCTGTGAAAT
>NZ_JAAHGK010001294.1:0-2130 GCF_010672505.1 Okeania sp. SIO2B9
CCTAAACTAAATTCTCGGAAGAAATTCGGATTTAGCCGAAAGAGGCGGTCATAAATTCCTGATTGTAAATTAATTTGTATCCCCTGAGAAACTTTGATAGACATGATTCCTTGGAGCAAACTAAATAAGGATTTTCCGATAGTAACTGCAAATAAACCTATTGCTATTTGCCATAACAATAATTTGTCACTATCAGGAATAGCATTATTAACAATAATGGCACTGGCTTGAGGAGTAATCATACCCATCAGACTAATTATTGTGCCTAAAATCATTAGTTTTATTCCATCCCATTCATAACTTTTGATGGCGAATAAAGAGATATCCCAAACATTTTTTATCTGGAAAGGGAAGGGTCGATAAAAAGTAAATGCTGTGGATGATAAAGTAGCAGCAACTTTTTGATTTATAGGAATAGAAGTTTGAGTTTTGGGGTTATAGAGGAGGTATTTATTTTTGTGGGGTAATAAAGCAACGGGTATATTTTCTGATTCGAGCCAACCTAACAATACACCAGAATTTTTTTGCCACCATTTATCTCTTAATTTTACTGTCCTTATTCGACATCGGGAAGCTTTAACAATATCTTGTAAATCTCTTTGATAATCAGCAGGAGATTTTTTTTCTGGGGGGGTATTTGGGAAATTTTTTGTCTGTGTAGATGGTGCTTTAATTTCTATCTGACTAGCGCGACCTATTGCTCCGACTGCTATTAATAATAAGTCGTTAAAGTTGGAGGTTATGGTGTTAGTTGTTGTTTGATTGTATAAGACAGAAACAAAATTTTGCATAGTTTCTGCTTTACTGTGTTGATTATAGGTTTTGAGTTGTTGAGAGTTGAATATTTCTGTTTGTTCTTCTGCCAAAATAACTTGGTGGAGATAATTGCAAAAGTTATTGTTAATTGAAACAATTTGGGAAAAATTAGGATGTTCAGATTCGGCAAAAGATGGCAAAGAAAAATCATTCGGTATTGAGTCAAAGTTGCTTCAATCCGAAATTGTCGGAGCCAATATAATGCTGCTACATTAATCAAACCAAAAACTATAGTAATACCCGCTAAAACTCCATTATAAAAACTCATCAAAACTGCATAAAAAACCAACATTATCGCATCAATCAAGGTACTAGCAACACTACTCAATAATTGTACAGTTTGGTCATTCAAAGCAGCACGAGAACTAATATCTCCAGCAAACCTTTGAGCATAAAATTTCATCGGCAACCGCAACAGATGCCACATAAACTGACTATTCATAGTAATAGAAAGTTTAATAATTAACTTCCGCAAGAAAATATATTGCATCCTAGCAATAGTAAATTGTAGAATCGTTGTTACAGCCATTCCTACAAGTAAAGGGCGGAGCCAATCTTGCAAACCCTCCACTAAAATTTGGTCAACAAAAACCAAACTAAAAGCCGGAATAACTAAGCGAATTAAACTGAGGAAAAAACCAGCGATAAAAGTAAAAATAAGAGCATTTTTAGAATTTTGCAAACGAACAGCTAAATAAGCAATGAAATTTCTTTTATTGCTTCCTTTAACAAACTCTTCACCCGGTTCCATCCGCAAAACAATACCACTATAAGAATTCGCAAATTCCTCCTTACTAACCTTGCGCCTACCCAATGCCGGATCGTTCAGATAAGCAAACCTTTTATCAAAACCTTCTACTACCAAAAAATGATTAAACTTCCAAAAAATAATCACAGGTAGATCGGTATTTTCTAAGAATTCAACAGTACTTTTGCCACCCTTAGCTTCCAAACCATATTCCCTTGCCGTTCTAACAATTTGCGCGGCATTAGTACCATCTCGACTCACACCACATTTATTGCGCAACTCCATTAAAGGAACTTCACGTCCATAATATTTCAGAATAATACCCAAAGAAGCAGCACCACATTCAGTAGCTTCTCTTTGTAAAAAAGGCTTAGTTTTGACTCTCATTTGTTGATTGCTTATTATGAAGACAGAATCTCGCCCTAAAAGAATAAATAGGGTTTGCTGAAAAAGTCTTTTTTAAGGAGTGGGGAAGTAGGGGAGTGGGGGAGAATTTTTTTGCCCAACTCTTGCTAAAAATGTGCTCCTTTTTGAGCATGAAGAGCTGAAAAAGGAGCACATTTTTA
>NZ_JAAHGK010001295.1:0-2128 GCF_010672505.1 Okeania sp. SIO2B9
AGCCAATAAACTTAAAGATTCTGGACAACTTTATACAGCAATGGTTGCTTATCAAAAAGTTTTAACTATTAAACCAGACTATGTTGAAGCTTACAAGAAGTTAGCTGAGGTATATTTGCTGTCTTGAAATAATTTTCAGGTAACATTTTCATGGTAAACCCTTACAGGGGTAATACTTGAGACTGCACTTAATTTTTTGTTAATTCTTGGCAATAACTAGAATAAGTTCATCTAGTGCAGGATGGCGGAAATAACTGACCAGTTACAAAATCCTAAAACAATACAAATCAAAAATGATTGACTGTCAGATGTGCGTCTTAAATTCTTGAGGCGATGTGTGCGGAACCATTTCCGCACTTTAAAAGCGCCATAGGAAACCTCGCCAATTAGCACTCGCTTTCAAATGCATGACTTTTAACCTCCCCATAGCGACACTAGGCATTCCCTACTGTAATTAGTGCTTTTTTAGGATGTTTTTGCCTAAGTTTTGTAATTCTACAAATATTAAAACTCTACACTGAAAACGAATGTGGGCCTTGTGGGTAAGTTGCGTCAACTTCATATTCTCTACAGTCTAACAAGGAGTAATTCTCCATCCCAAGTCCTTCCCTAAACTTAGATTCAGTTTCCTCTAATAAAACTTGTGAAATAGACTTCCATTGCTCTCGACTCTCCCAGTAAACTACGATAATAACTTCATTTCCTCTGTAGCTATCAAGCCAGACTTCTTTTTTTAAAAAACCCATTTGTAAAGCTAGGAAAGATGTCCAAATTTCTCGATCCTTTTGGAGAAATTCTTCTTTTAAACTATCTTCGATCTTGAATTGTAGCCATTCAATTATCATGGTATTTATAGCAATAGAGAAAAAAGCATACTTGACTTTAACCTGCCAATTAGTTTAGGTAAGTTAGACAGTGCTGATAATTTGATCTGGAGTATTAAGGTATGATAACAGAACAAGACCCCACAAAATTAATGAAACAGCAAGTCGGTAAAGCTGCTGCTGACCGCATTAAATCTGGAATGATAGTGGGGTTAGGCACAGGATCGACCGCTGCCTATATGATCCAGTTTTTGGGGGAACGCCTACAAAGTGGCCAACTAAAGGATATTAAAGGTATCCCTACCTCCTTTCAGTCAAATGTATTGGCTAAAAAGTATGGTGTACCATTAACCACCCTTGATGAAGTTGACCACATGGATATTGCAATTGATGGTGCTGATGAAGTTGACCCACAGAAAAATCTCATCAAGGGTGGTGGAGCAGCTCATACCCGTGAAAAAATTGTGGACTGTCTGGCAGAACAGTTTATTGTAGTGGTAGATAGTTCTAAATTAGTAGATAGGTTGGGTTCTACTTTTTTGCTCCCGGTAGAAGTTATACCGATGGCAATGACTCCTGTAATTCGGGGGATTGAAAAACTTGGTGGTCAACCAGAAGTTCGGATGGGTGTTAAGAAAGCTGGACCTGTAGTTACGGATGAGGGTAATCTGGTTATTGATGTTAAGTTTAATTCTATTGATAACCCTGCTGAATTAGAAAAGAGTTTAAATAATATTCCTGGTGTTTTGGAAAATGGTTTATTTGTAGGGGTTGCTGATGTAATTTTAGTAGGAGAAATTCAGAATGGGCAACCAATAGTTCGAGAAATTTCTTGAAGAAGATCGCCAATGAAATATACTTACCAATATCTTATATATCCAGCAAACGTGCCAGAAGTTAATACTAAACAACTGGCTCAGGATTTGTCTATATTGGTACAACAGAATCCTAGGAGAAGGCTTTGAATGATCGGAGCAAAACAGATGTCCAGTCAATGTCTGCCCTCTAATTTGTAATTTACTAAAGTTAAAAGATCAACCAAATTACTACAACCAGAAGAAGCAATTACCAAAGTTGAATATCTTGATTTTTCCCAAATTTATTCAACAGTTTTGCCATAGATCTGTCAAAGAGTAGAAACAACATTTTCTAGATTTTTAGCAGGAGGTGATAGTAATAGGAAACGAAGGGGTAAGCCTAGGTTGAAAAGTCAATCTAGACCTCGTTAATTGAACTTTCCTCATGGTAATGATTCTTGGTTAAAGTTTTGATAAATTAATGGTAAATGGTGATATATTTTAATT
>NZ_JAAHGK010001296.1:0-2126 GCF_010672505.1 Okeania sp. SIO2B9
TTGCTGATGGTTATTATTGTTAGTTTTGAGTAAATTGTATAGAAAAAAATCTAATAATTTTGAAATTTAGGAAATTAAACTCTCCTTTCTCATAGCAAATATAGCGATCGCCATTACTGTATTTGACATATCAAAAGCTTAAAACTCAGACAACATCAGATTTTTCCTTCTTCCTTCTGCTATATTAAAAATTTTGCTACATTTAGCTAGCGGTCAAAGTACGCAAACAGCCCTTTGCCCCTACAGTCGGACTAAGGAAATACAGAAGAACTTAATTCCGAAGTAATAATACGTTCTCCATCAATTTGGAGTGAAGCGTGAAAGATGTTTGTTTTGAGAGTCGAATTAAACATAGTATTAGTATTGATAATTGGCATAATTCAAGAGGTAATTTATGGATGAATTAAAGTATCTTGCTAATTGGGTAAAAGAGCAACACGCTCAGGAATATATTTTGACTTGGTTATTGAATCAGCCCGGACTTTGGTGGTCTGATGGAGAAGCGTATCAGGCTGCTTTACAAAAATCTGGAAAATTATTGAGGGAGTATGTTCAAAAAAATCAAAGTGGAGATTTATTTCAAGGAATTGCTGAAAAAATTGTAGATGATGAAAGTTGGAATGAAGTGGCAGAGTCTCTGGCAAAAATTATTTCTGTTTATCAACAGGAGTTAGCAAGATTACAAGATTTTACTCGGCACCAACACAACCAAAATTTTTTAAAAAAAAATCTAAATAGTGATGATTTATCTGTTGAAGACAATGAAGACATGGAAGTACAAGAAGCTTTGCCCGATCCGTTTGCAGATGCTTTAACTGGTCAGGGTTAACAAAGTCAGAAGTCAAAAGTTAACCCACCCCTAACCCCTCCTGGGAGGGGAAGTAGGGAATTTGAGCCTTCCTCCAAACACATTTCGCCTTATACCAATTTCATGAAATATTGCTACAGTGCTTTTGTCTACTGGTCGGAATTTAGAGATTAATACTGTAATGACCTTTTTTGAATTTGGTATTAAAGGGGGGGAGGGTTAACGAAGTCAGAAGTCAGAAGTTAACCCACCCCTAACCCCTCCTGGGAGGGGAAGTAGGGAATTTGAGCCTCCCTCCAACTAATTTCATAAAATATTGCTACAGTGGTTTTCTCTGCTGGTCGGAATTTAGAGATTAATACTGTAACGGCCTTTTTTGAATTTGGTATTAAAAGGCGGGGTTTTATATCATGTCTCTTTAAATAACCACTTCGGACCATATCCGGATAAGAGCGCGATATAACTCTGTTCCGCGCTCCGCGTTAACGCGCGTTGTGCGCCAGCAAACGAAAAAATTTTCTCTTTTTCCTCCTCTTATTTCTTGCTGCCCTCCTGACTCCTGAGGACTGACTCCTCACAACAGTTATGTATAAGTATTCAAACCGAACATGATATAACATAGTTTCTATCCCATAAAACATTCCCTTATAGGAGAACCCCGGAGTTCTACCTATTTTTGTGAAATTAAAACCATGACAGGAAAAGCTTTCGACCAATTCTGGCACCTCATATCAGGTGCATCAACCCTAAACCCAGAAGTTTATAACCAAATTAATAGTTTGCCCCAAGGCATTCAGGTAGCATTAACTGTAGTCTTAATTGCTGGTTTAGCACAAGCGATCGCTCAATGTGTTGTACTATTCATTAACAAGGTTAAACGATTACGCTTTGTTCTCAGTCTGGGAATTTCAGCGATTATATTTGTCTTTAGTTTTGGGTTTTGGGCAATCAGTCTTTGGTTAGTCAGTCACCTCATCTTTAATATCAACTTAGAATTACTGACAGTTATCCGTACTCTGGGGTTGAGTTATGCACCCCAGATGTTAAGCTTTCTCATTGGATTACCATATTTTGGCATTCCTATCAGTGTTCTACTGACTCTGTGGAGTTTACTGGCAGAAATAAGAGCAATACAAGAAATCACACAACTGAATATTTGGGCAGCATTTGCTTGTAATATTTTAGGATGGAATGTACATCAGGTATCACAACGCACCATTGGTCGTCCTATTACTGCTTTTGGTAGATGGCTATTAAATCTTGCTGCTGGAACTGAGTTAGTAACAGATAAACAAGAACTAAAAGAAATTGTCATGGC
>NZ_JAAHGK010001297.1:0-2123 GCF_010672505.1 Okeania sp. SIO2B9
TGTAAACCCAAGGGTAAATATCTACAGGAAATTTAAGTTTTTTTCAGACTTTTAAGCCTTTTTCTTTCTTTCTTCTTCCTTACCCGACAATACTGATGCTACTGAACTTGATATAAGTCAAATTAAATCTAAAATATTTGCGAGAAGGAATATGGAATAGAGTAAAAGGATTAAACAATTTTTTTTGACCTCATCTTAATTTCGATTTGAGCATAAAATTGGAATTAGGAACATAGAGAAAATACAGCGTACTTCCGTCAAATATGAAGGTCTATAATTGGTACAAATACATAACATATTTTCAATACCATCACTAAAACTTGATGCAGTTTTACCAAAATTAATTTGCCACTCAATATTATTTAATTAAAATATATATCTGAAAATTTTCAGATATGCAATTCAAAATATTTAGATTTCATATTACAAACCCCTATTCTATTCTCTATCCTCTATTTCCTTGTCTCATAAATAATATTAAATTAGTATCCTTTTATCTAGATAGGGTGTAGAGCAGATGGGGAGATAGGGAGAGTATTTAATGCAAATTACTAAAAATAATGTCATAGTTATTGAACACTTCAGTTATTAAGTAATAAGTCAGGATAAGTGATTTTTTGAGCAATTATTTGTATGAAGTAAAGATATCTTATTCGTTATTTACCTACTCCCTACTTCCAAGAATATGTAGCAAAAATACATTAACTAGTTGTCCGTTATAAACTACTAGCAGTCAGCGGGAATAGTTCACAGAAAAAAGACATCTAAAAGCTTGGGTTGAAACCCCAGACTTCTAGCTTATCGTTTAATTTCAGGGGGGATTGAAATCCCCTTCTTAAAAGCTGAATGCTAAACGCTCTCTCCCTGTTTGCGGAGCATTCCGGACCGAAGCGCTTTTTAAATTTGGTATAATTACACCCTATAAAGTATTTTTGATAACCGGATTTAGTATAATTTACGGAAATCGGATGAATATTAAAATCCTATTGAAAAAAAACCAGTATTTTAGCTTCTAACAAATACTGGTTTTTTTAATTTGATAATAATTTATTTTAAAATTGAGTAAGCATAGCAGTCGAAGCAAAGGTTAGGACAGATCAAAAGCTTAAAACTCAGACAACGCAAGATTTTTCCTTCTTCCTTCTACTATATGGCTAAACTTATTTCAGAAATGAACCTACTACACCATTCATATCACTATCTAAAGGATCACCCAAAGCAGTAAATTTCCACACTGTGTTATCTCGATAAATAGCTCCCATTAACATTGATATTTTGCCCTGATAAGTACCATTACCAGATAAAGTATATTTTGCTATTTCAATTCCTTTATGATCAACAGCTCTAACAAAAGCATTTTCTACCATCCCAAATTGTTGCTTCCTTTCTTTCGCTTGATAAATGCTTACCGCTAGGATGATTTTTTGGTATTTTTCAGGAATAGAATTAAGTTTCAAAATTATTTGTTCATCATCTCCATCTCCTTCTCCAGTCAGATTATCTCCTGAATGAATTACTGTCTTATCCTGAGATTCTAAATGACCATAATAAATTACATCTTCTTTGTAATTTTTGAGTTGATCATTTTCTTGTAATAAAATGGCATAACCATCAAGGTCAAAATCCGATCTATTACCAAATAAACCAGCTAAACCACTTGCAGATTTAGCAACATCCCATCCTAGACCCATTGTCAGTCGTGATAGATCGTATTCACTTTTATTAAGTACAATTTTTTGTCCTTTTTCGAGCTTAATAGTCATGTATTTAGTACCCTTTATAAAGTCTGAAAATTTTTCAATTTAGTTAATCTGGTTTTTGGGTTATAGCAATGAACCGTTAAAAGTCAGCTTTCTAATGTTTATTTTGCTATCTGGATTTGAGGATTTATTGTATCTCAAACACTATAATATAGTTAAATCAAATTGTTTAAGCTGCTACACAAAAACTACAATTATTGTTTAGATTATTCAATTCTAGATAGACTTCTTTATCATTACTGATTTTCAAGAACATTCTTCCGCGTACTGACTTAAAATCTGCCATTGCACAATCAGGAATGATGAAATCCGAAAGTAGATATTTTTGGATTATTCTTTCCTAAATATATGTACAGTTTAAAA
>NZ_JAAHGK010001298.1:0-2116 GCF_010672505.1 Okeania sp. SIO2B9
TACCCCATTAACTTAGGTTTAGCTTTATTTACTGCCCCTATTGGTATTAGTTTAATTTTATTTGCAGTTAGAGATAAAAATCCATTAATTGGCGACCCAGAACCTACCTTAGCTCCTTTAGCTTTGCGAGTATTATTTGTATTTACCTGTGCTTGTTTATGGGTTAGTCTGTCTAGTTCTCTGCAAGAAATAGTCAAAGAATCAGCTATTTATATTCGGGAAAGATTAGTTAACTTAGGATTATTTGCTTATCTCAGCTCAAAATTAATAGTTCTAGGATTATTAGCAACTCTGCAAACTCTATTAATAGTAGTAGTAGTAATACTGGGATTTGAAAATCCCCAGCCAGAATTAATTTCATGGCCTATAGGAGTTAGTATTACCACTTTTTTAACATTAATAAGCTGTATTAGTCTGGGATTAATGATTTCATCTATTGTGAAAAATGGTTCTCAAGCTAATAGTGCTTTACCCTTAATATTGCTACCTCAAATTATTTTTTCTGGTGTTTTATTTGAAATGACAGGTATAGCTAGTAAATTTTCTTGGCTAATGTTAAGTCGTTGGTCTGTAGCTGCTTATGGGGCACTTGTAAATGTTAATAATATGGTGCCAGAAGCAACTAAATTACCAAATGGAAGTACCGTTCCATTACCATTTTCTGGTTCAGATGTTTACAACCTTAACTGGGAAAATTTAGGGATAAGTTGGGGAGCTTTATGTTTACATTCGCTGATTTATTTAGGCTTTACTATTTGGTTTCAGAAGAGGAAAGATATTGTATGATAATTAATTATTAATAATTAATAATTAATCCCTAGAGATTTAAAGTCTCTCATTACCAACGGATAATGGATAATTGATAATTATTGCTCTGCTGAATAAATCTAAAAGCATTGACATATAAAGACAAGTGCCTTTTTGGGGTCGAATTGCAGTGCAAATTTTTCAGCTGTTTATGCTCATGCATGGAGCGTATTTTAAGCTCATAGTTGGGCAGAAAAATCCCAAATTGACAATTGTTACTCCTACCTCCTCGCTCATTCCCATGTCTCCCCTCCTGGGAGGGGGAGGGGCGAGGGGTGGGTTGTCTCCTACCCCTACTAAAAGACTTTTGAGCGCAAACCCTAATTAGAGATAGTTTTCATTATCCATGATTCATTTCCCTACTCCCTATTTTGAAACTGATTTAATAACCAAGCATAAACTTGAGTTTGATTTGTTTGACGAGTGCGCTGAAGTGCTTCCTCTAATAAAGAAATGTCTAAACCAGGCAAAACTTGAGACCGATCGATTTTTCTACTACCACCGTCAGCAACAGCAAAGGCAATAATTTCTACATTCTGGACATCAACTATCCAATATTCAGCAATATTCAGTGCTTCGTACAGCAAACGCTTTTCCCCTTTATCATCAGGGAGGGAAGTATTGGCAACTTCAATAACTAGAGTTGGTGAGGGATAAATATCTAGGTCAATAATAGAACTTCCCCAAGGAATAACATCAGCATTTTCCCCAATGTAATAGGAAACATCGGGTTGAGTTGCTTGATATCCTGTTTTGCGGTAGGTACAATTATCTTTACCATTTAGATCAATGTTTTTGGTAGCAGCAAAGAGACCAACTGCAGTAATGATAACTGTGTGGTCACTAGCGTGGTCATTTCCTAATGGTGACATTTCTATTCTGAGTTTTCCTTTGTGGTAGTAAACTTTGGCTTTTTCATAACTTGGGTCTTCAAGAGTTTGGATGTATTGTTCCCAAGTTGCTGTTATCCAAGTTTCTGTGAGTAGTTGAGTTTGGGTTTTGCTCATGTTTTGTCGGAAAAGGTATATTTTATATTTTAGATCAGGTTAGCGATCGCTCTTTTAAGAATTAACTCTATCTAACCATTTTTCAGCTTGAGAATATTTATCTTTAACGAAAAAGAATTTGTTTGAGTAGTTTTTATATTCATTTATTTTCTCTATATTATATCATGTTATCCCTCCGGGTGAGCTACGAATTGCGGACGGGTCAGTTATAAATAAAATTTAAGGACTGACAGTACCGACAGTACCAAATAAATACTGAAATTATCAATACCCCCAATACCAATATTTTCTCTTTTTCTCCT
>NZ_JAAHGK010001299.1:0-2112 GCF_010672505.1 Okeania sp. SIO2B9
TTTTCACGTCGAAAAGGCATAAATCCTGAGTTACTAAGGGTTCTAGCCATTTTTAAGGCTTTGACGTAATTCCCTTGTCTAGACTGACTTTGACGCATTTTTCCTACCAAAAAATGTCTAAGTACCATTATCAGAGTTGCTCCGCTGTTAGCATTTGCGGTAGCATTCCGGAACGGAAAGCTTTGCGGTAGCAAACGCCATCCTACCCTACGGGAAGCTTCGCTAACGACCGCTTTTTTATCCTTTAAAGGAGAGGCTTTAAACCTTAATTATTTGGTAAGGGCGAATGGCCATTTGCTAACGCAGAGCTGCCGCTAACGCCCCTACTTTGCAGGAGATGTCTCTTTGATAAAAAAGAGAATTATGACCTAAAAAATGGTATTGAAGCCATTCCCATACGACTCCTGGACTCCTGAGGACTGACTTCTAAATTAAATAATCAAAAATAGTAACCGAATTTTACCTATAGCAATTTCATCTCCTGAGTTTAAAATTTCTGGTTTATTAGTCCGGTATCCAAACCTAGTTTTACCTGTAGGTTTAATATAAATACCATGAGTAGAACCCATGTCTTTAATCTGCCATTGATTATTTTCAAAATAGATTTCTGCATGAGTAGAAGAAACTGTTTCATCTCCATAAAATCCATCTAAATCAATTTCTACAGGACCGATATTTGGGTCAAATTTGCCAATAAGAGCATTGTTACTATCGATAATAAATTCTGGTACAGGGGAACCTACTTGTTTCGGAATAAGTTTAGCAATTGTTCCAGTAATCAGAGTAGGATTAGCAGAATTTTTAGGTAAAATATTTGCTTTTTTAGCAGTTTCTAGAGTTGGAGGTGAGCTAGTTTGAATATTTGTATAAACAGGTGGAGTAACAGGATTATTATTAATATTTTGATTAATATTTTTATTAATCCTTTGATGAGAATTTACTGTCTGTTCATATGTTTGTAAAACAGTTTGTTTTTCTCCCTCTTGAATACCTTTTTCTCCAGCCTCAAACAAAGTAATTGATGGTTGTATTTCTGAACCACAAACTTCGCAAAATTGATTTTTGTCGGAATTTCTATCGTAGAAACATACATTACAATTAATAGCCATAATCCTCCTCAAAAATAAATTTATTTTAACTCCCTTTCTACAACATAATTTTTAATTTGATGTTTTTGTTTAGTAACAGTCTTGAGCTAACTACCTTCTTCCTTTTTGCTCCTTCATTCTTTCTTATATCATCTCTCTTTGAATAACCCGGAAAAATTTAGGGAGTAGGGAGCAGGGAGCAGGGAAGCAGGGGAAATTTGTTTGCTCCGCATTCCGCACCGAAAAAATATTTTCTCTCAAAAGAAGAACATTTTTATTATGGCTAATTAATGAGACTTGATATTACTTTAGAGAGCGCTTGTCAAATAAATATTAGATCCTGTAGCACCATCCCACAGCACGCGGTGCGTGACAATAAAATCGACCATTATTCCAGAACGGTAAGGGTCTCGTCACACACCCTACTTAATCTACCTTCTTCCTTCTTGCTCCTTCCTTCTTTCTTTAAGAAAAGTCTAGGGGGGGTAAGGCGCCAATTTTTGGTTCTATATCAGATAAATCTGGATAAATAAGTTGGGGAATTTCTTGATTTCCTGATTCTTTGAGACTGTTAATATTCCGATGATTAATTTTAGGTAAATCTAGAACAACATTACTATCTCTATATCCTTCTTTGATATCTTGAATCCATGTTTTGATAATTATTTGTAAGTACATATCATTAATGTGAAAGCTACCTTGACTTTGTAGTTCATTTCTAATTTTATTGCATACTATTGGGGTAAAAAAACTGGCAGGCTGATTTTCATAATATTCTTCTAAGTCTAGAATATATCTAGATATTTGATTAGTATTTTTGTTTGTGAGAGTCAAAGAATATTCTACCATAATAATTCTAACTAATTTAGGCTAACTGTATCTATATTCCATTTTTGATCTGTAGAATTCCAAACTAAAAATAACTCCAGAGATTGAGCAATATTTTCTCCTGATTTTTTTGTATATTTTACCAGAGCATTTACTGTAGCCGTTTCTGTACTTGTGCTGACCTGCTTAACATCTT
>NZ_JAAHGK010000013.1:0-7802 GCF_010672505.1 Okeania sp. SIO2B9
AAACAGTAACTTCTTGTGGTTGTAAAATTTCTTCTATTGTCTTGTAACGTTTCCAAGGCAATTGTTGTAAAAAATCGATTGTTGTATTCCCATAACGTTCTAACAGAGGGGCTACCCATAATCCTGAAAGATTTTTACTACCTGCGAGGTATTGTAAATATCTTTGTTCAGGTAAAACAGGAACTTGGAGTATATGGAAAAGAGATTTGAGATGTTCATATTGATATAACTTCTCATTGTGAAAATGTTCCACGATAGCTAAAGCTTGATCAATTTTAGTATTACCTGCACCTAAACCATAGCCATTAATAGAACCATCAATTATAGTACATCCTGCTGCCATCGCTGCATGAGAGTTAGCAGAAGCCAAACCTAACATATCATGAGCATGAAAACCTAATACCCCATCCCATTCTTGACGTGCAGATTTGATAAAAGAAAAAACTTCATCGGGTTGTGCTGCACCCCTAGAATCAGCAAAATAAAATATATCAAATACCTCTTTTGCTGTGGCTGCTAATTTAACTGCGGATAATAATTCATCAGGGGTATAGACTGTAAAATTAGCAAAATTCAAGCTAGATGATATACCTAATTTTTTTATTTTTTCAGCTATCTTTATTGCCAAAGGAATTTCTTCTTTTACACTTACTACAATACGAATCAGATCAAGAAATTCACCCCTTGAATCTAATATTTCATCTACTTTTTCTTCGTAACATCTCAACATTCCACCAACAGAGGCGGAGTTAACTTTTTCTTTTAAACTAGCTAATAAGGATGATGGACAAGTAGCAGTAAGCATACTTTCAGGATCTTCACTCAGATAACCAACTTCAATCACATCTACACCAACTTTATCCATTCCAGTAACGACTTGGAAAACCTCACTTTCAGAAAAGTCCCAATTGTTAAGGAAACCTGCATCTCTTAAGGTTACATCTATAGCACTATGTTTTTGTAAAAAATTCATTTTTGATAACAAATAATTATATTGATCGCTTTAGTCAACTGAAGCAACTAATTTTTTCTTGGTAATTTCAACTCTGGATTGATAAAAATCATTCCTTTGAGGATTCAAGTTTTTAAGACTTTCATAATATGCTATTTCTGTATTTAACATCAATCTTACACCTTCAGATAAGTCTTGACACTTATCAATATTCAGTAAAAAATTAATAGTATTCAAATGATCCGCTTGGAACTCATTCTTGATAGAAAGAGCAGTACGAGGATTTACAAAACCTCCCACAGAAACACTTTTCCCTTTTTTATGTACTGCATCAATGATTTTTTTGCATATTTCTTGTACTTCTGGAGCGTCAACATTTTGTATTCCCATTGAATTTGATAAATCCAAGCGTCCTAACACTAGCATTTCTAGTTCATCAAAATAGGGACTATTAAGAATGATGTCAAGATTATTATAAGTCTGAATTGATTCTATCATCATAGCTAGTCTGGGCTTTTTATGATGTTTCTGACAAATTCCTTTAGTAATTGTAACAAACTTTTCCAAGGCAAACTCAGACTCTACCATTGGAGCTAAAAAAGATTCTACTCCAATCTCTAGCAAATTTCTAATTTCTGTTCTTGCTTCAACTCCACCAACTTTCATTAATACGGGTATATCATGGCTTCCTAATTGCTTACCTCAAGCAATTTCTTCTAAGTCCATATTTTCCCATTCTGAACCAGCTTTAAACATTCTTAAACCGTAAGAGTTATAAAGCTCATCAACCATTATATTTAAAGTTTTAGTCTCTAAATCTAGTGATTTTTTCAGCTCCAGTTCAGTTTTTTTCATCGCTTTCATAATTTTAAAAATTTCTCAAATAATTCGTAAGAGTCTCTACAACCATTTTAATTCTTCGTGTAAAGGATTCTTTAGTATACCAACCACGACGAGGTGTAATGATTAGATTAGGAAGTTGAAAATATTTTTCATCTTCACTCAGTAAATCTATTCCAGCATAGGATAATTTGCCATCTTCCAAAGCCCACTTCAAAGCATTAAATTCGATCAATTTATCAGGAGAAATATTAATCAATATAGCTCCTTTTTTGATTTGGGAAATATTCTGAAAATTTATGATATTCTTAGTATCTTGGTTTAAAGGTAGTGTCAGAAAAATAACATCACTTTCTGATAGTAAGGTATTCAAATCTGTCTGTATCCCTAAACTGGTAGTAAGCTGACTTCTATTACTATACTTAACTTTCATTTCAAAACCTTGAAGTATTTTAGCAATTCTTTTCCCAATATCACCCATTCCTATAATGCCTACTTTTTTGCCAGATAATTCCATACCTTGATGTTCAAACAATTGAAAGTCACCCGATCTGACTTTAGTATTAAAATCAACAATTCTTTTAGCTGCCGAAAGCATTAAAGCTACAGCATGTTCAGCAACTGATGCACCTGTATATTTGGGAGTGTTTACAACTTTTATGTTGTTTTGGTGACAATATTCCCGATCTATATAACTGGTTTCCGTTGTTGTTGCCAGTATAAATTCCAGTTGAGGAAGTTTTGATAAATTACTTGCATCTAAATTCATGAAAGTTGTTATCAAAATTTCTGTATCATTATGGGTCTCTAATATTTTTTCTAGGGAAAATGAACCAGAATTATCCTGATACCAAACTACATTCGCATGAGAAAGATGATTGAATATATCTTCTGGATAAGGCTCTCTATTATTTAAAAATAAGCATTTTTTCATTATTTTTTACTTTCAGGAATAGCAAATACCCAGTAATGTGCGTTTGATTCCTCTCCTAAATAAGGTTTATTCATTCTGCAATCTATTAATTTTAATTCTCCAAGTTGCTCTAATTCTTTATAATAACCTTCAAAATTATAAGTCTCACAAAAAACCAATCTTGTACTCATTAAAATTATGCCTCCTGGTTTTGTTACTTCCATCAGCCATCTTAATGCAGTCGGCTTTACTAAGTCAAATGAAAATACGCCACAACAAATAGTTAAATCATATTGATGATGGAAAAAAAAGGGTGGTTTTTTATTCAAATCACACCAACCCATCAAGTATTGATATGCGCCTGTTTCATAGGCTAACTTTACCATCTCATGAGAAAAATCTACCCCATCAATATAAGAAAATCCCTCTTGGCGTAATTTAACTCCAAGCAAACCTGTACCACATCCGGCATCTAAAACCTTAAGCTCAGATTTGTTACTGTAATCTATTACTTGCTGATTCACAAGTTCCATGAGATATTCTACGATGTAGCTTGGAGCATAATAATTTCTATTTTTAACATCTACATTGTATGTGGAAGCCCATTTATCATATCGTTCTTGGTGATTGATCATCATTCTTATATGTTGTTTAGAAAATACTTTTAGAAAAAATTACTATGATTTAGTATAAACGGCAATGGGTTCACCTAATATTTCCATAATCGGTTCTATGCCTAAACCTGGTGTTTCTGGTGGAATACCTGTACCCTTTTTGTAAGTATAGCCACCTTTAGCAGGAATGACGGTATGTAATCTAGTAGAGTCTGAAGTCGCTAAACGATATCTGAGGGGAGTAGCAACGGCCAAATGTATCGCACCTGTGCCTCCTATGACGCTACCGCCTGTTTCTTCTATATTCATACGAAGTCCAGTGGCTAGACAAAAATCTCGCATTTGACGTGCTTTAGTTAACCCTCCAACTCTTCCAATTTTAATATTGATAGCTTGTGCCACACCTTCTCGTTGAGCCCATAATAAATCTTGAAAAGTGTGAATGCACTCATCTAAAATAATGGGGTGTTGAGTTAGGCGACGCACAGCTAAACATTCTTCCAATGTTTCACAGGGTTGCTCAAAATATACTGTTTTATCATTGATAGAATTCATAATTTGAATAGCATGATCTGGCAACCAAGCACGATTAGCATCTATGGTAATCTTTTCCTGTGGCTGTAATTCTGCCATGATTGCTTGAATACGGGCAATATCAAGGGAAACCTCCCCACCAATTTTAGGAGAAAAAATATGATATCCTTGATCTCTTCGTTGTTTGAGATCGGCAACCATTTCTTCTGGTGTACCATTGGCAAAAGCCCCTATTAAATCAGCGTGTTCGCTAAAACGTCCTCCCAACAGTGTATAGAGGGGCAAATTAGCATATTTACCTAATATATCCCAACAAGCTACATCAATAGCAGACTTGACATATAAATGTCCTTTGAGAGTTAAGTCCATAAGATGATTTATGTTCTCTAACTCAAGGGGATTAGCTCCTATAAGTATAGGAGCTAATTGAGCCATTCCTGCCTTTATTCCTCCAGCAAAAGCAGGTAAGTAAGATTGTCCAAAAGGACAGGACTCACCCCAACCTACGATACCATCACTGGTTGTAATAGCGACAATAATGCTGTCCATTTTGTCCACAAATAAACGTCCACCTGAAATTCGATATGGCTTAATTAATGGTAATTCTACTTCGTAAATATTGATCTCACAAATTTTAATTGTCATGTTTGAATTTTGTTGTTAACTCAAAAATAATAGCTTAAATCATTGACTAAAACTTAAGTAAGAAAGTGTTCAACAATTAATAATTAATTATTATTGAAGAAGGAGACAGGAGACAGGAGACAGGAGACAGGAGGAAAATTACATGGGGATTCTAACCCCAAGTAATTTTGAACACCGTGTAGACGGTGGGGTATTAAACCCACAAAGAAAATGATAATTAATTATAATATCATGTCCGGATAATTAGTGATCAAAAAAACTTTCTCCTTTTCCTCCTCTTTATTCTTTCTTCTTCTTTCTTCTTCTTTGTTGACTTCTGACTCCTGACTCCTCTGTCATTTATTTATAACTGGTAAATTCTGTTGAGGTCAATTTGACCACTTCATTGAACCCTTGTCTGTACTTCTTCCCCAAAACGTCGATAATGAATTGGTACATTTTGAGAAAGATCAATAAAATGTAGTTCCTCAAAACCAAACTCTTTTACTGTTTGACTGTAAAACAGATAAGACCCAATATCACTAATTCCCAGACGGTCAAAAGCAGGTTGCAATGCTCCTGGGGGCAAATTTCGCTTTGCATGGGGTCAGTAAAAATTAATTCGCCTCCCGGTTTTAATATTTTTTTAATTTCTGGGAAAACTAGACAGCGATCGCCACTATGCACAATGGCATCCTGAGACCAAACTATATCAAAGGAGTTATCTGCATAGGGGATATCCTCAAAACTTCCTTGAGTAACTTCTACCAAGTGGCTTAAGTTTTGTTCTTGATTAAGTTGACTGTTGCGTTGATTTTGCAACTGGCTTAAATTGAGACAACACACGGAACAGCCATAAGTTTTAGCCAAATACCTAGCTGCCCCTCCATATCCAGCTCCCAGGTCGATGACCCGTGAATTTTGGTCTATTTTTTCTAGAGTTTGGGCAATGGTTTCTAGGGTACGCAGGGACGCATAGTGAATTGCTTCGTCTGGTTGGGTGTAGATGCCATCATGAATATGTTCCCCTCCCCAGATAGCTGCATACATTCTGTCGGTTTCGGTGTCATCATAATATTGTTGGGCAATTTTTACTGCTTCTGTCATTTATCCTCTATCTATAACTTTTGCCTAATTAAATGAAAGTTCTAACATCTTTTGAATAGGTTTTAGTGCTTCTACTCGCGTCTCTTCAGGAATCTCAATTTCTGGTGTTTTATTTTTCATTGCCAGATAAAGTTTTTCCAAAGTATTCAACCTCATGTGAGGACATTCGTTACAAGCACAATTATTCATCGCTGGTGCAGGAATAAAGTTTTTGCTCGGTGCTTTCTTTTGCATTTGATGAATTATTCCTGGTTCCGTTGCCACAATAAATGTTTGGTTTTGGTTTTCCTGACAATACTTCAATAAAGCAGTGGTTGAACCAATATAATTAGCATGACGCAACACACTCGGTTCGCATTCTGGATGAGCGATAATTTCAGCTTCGGGATGCTCTATTTTTAATTGCACCATCTTTTTTTCAGAAAATGTCTCGTGAACAATGCAACTTCCTTCCCACAAAATTAAATCTCGTCCGGTTTGCTCCATGACATAACGACCCAGGTTCCGGTCTGGGGCAAAAATTATTGGTTGGTCTGCTGGTATTTGCTTAACTATTTTGACTGAGTTGGAACTGGTGCAGATAATATCGCTCATTGCTTTAATAGCAGCAGTGCAATTAATATAAGAAACTACTATTGCATCAGGATGGACTGCTTTAAATTTGGCAAATTCTTCCGCTGGGCAACTATCGGCGAGAGAGCAACCTGCATCTAAGTCTGGGAGGAGTACCAGTTTATTTGGGTTGAGAATTTTTGCTGTTTCCGCCATGAAATGAACTCCGGCAAAAATGATGACATCAGCATCTGTTTCTGCTGCTTGTTGAGAAAGACCGAGGGAGTCACCTATATAGTCAGCAATATCTTGAATATCCGGTTCTTGATAATAGTGAGCAAGAATTAAATGCTGTTATCTTAGCTCACTATTATCAAGAACCGGATATTCAAGATATTGCTGACTATATAGGTGGGTTGACATCAGGAATATTCTCTTTTTTTATCCCCTTAAAAGGGGAGGCGCATACCCACAATTTATCGGTCAAACATCCCCAACTTATTGAAGAAACTCAAATCCACAACGGAATGTTGATTCTTCCTTTTTGTTTAAATTTTATCGGATGTTTTTAGTCAAAAATCTATCGATCAATTACTAGGAATTAAGTATGAATCAAGTTATTTTTCATTTAGCTTTTCCCGTTAATGATATTGCTCAAACAAAAAAATTTTATGCTGATGGTTTGGGTTGTGAAGTTGGTCGAGAATCTCCAAATTCTGTGATTTTAAATCTTTACGGTCATCAAATAGTTGCTCATGTTGCTAAAGACACTTTAGAACCGCAAAAAGGAATTTATCCGAGACATTTTGGTTTAGTTTTTACTCTAGAAAGTGACTGGGAAGCTTTATTGGAACGTGCCGAAAAAAATAATTTTAAATTTTATCAGCAACCTAAGCGACGGTTTACAAATTCTCCTTTGGAGCATCGTACTTTTTTCTTGGAAGACCCGTTTCATAATTTGCTAGAGTTCAAATATTATTGTCATTCAGAAGCAATTTTTGGCTGCAATGAACATCAAAAAGTTGGCGATGCTGTAGCAGTTTAAATTAGTCTAGTTGTTAGATGTGGAAAAGTTATCAAAAATAGACTTATCTAACTTATCTAATAGTTCATAAAAATATAGTCAAATATGACATATCTTTATTTTGCAGGTGTTACCCTAACTGGGTGAACTACAACACCACGCCAGTTGCTTCAAGTCGGGGAACCCGCCCAACGCACTGGCTTCTCTATCCCATAGTCAAAGACAAAAGGGAGCTGCTTTTCTCATAATGTTCAAAGAACCATTAAAATCAGCATTAATTAATCCTTTACTGGTGGTGCAATTGCATTCCTCTTTTTACTCTTTTACCTGAGAAGATGACATAATTTTTCTGACCTTTGTTGTAAACTGGAATCAAATCATTATCCATAAAACTTGCTTTTGACGTATAAGATTCTTCTGTAATAATTATATTTATCTCTACAATCTTGGCTTGATAAGATAACATTTCGATTAACCTGTTATAGGGAACAAATATAAAATTTTGATTATTTCTTTTACCTAAATTTATCTTCTGTTTCCAGTTTTCATTGTGCCCTATTATTAATGTTCGTATTTTCTGATTAATCAGGGTATTAATAACCAAACGAAATGATTTATGAAGATAATCATTAATTTTGAATA
>NZ_JAAHGK010000130.1:0-9118 GCF_010672505.1 Okeania sp. SIO2B9
CACAGGCGGTCTCAGGAAGATTTACCACCAGAACGCCGAATGCCTCTAAGTGAAGCTTTAGCAGAACATATTAAACGTCGCTTGATTTATTCTGGTACGGTAACTAAGATAGATTCTCCTTGGGTCAAATTGGTATTATCTACATATTTTAGGGTTATGTGGTAAACTCTAGCCTGGGAGGATTTGGTAATTTCCCAATTGACATTAATTGGGAATTGTCAATTACTGATAATACCCGCTCAGGAATAAAAGAGCGATCATGCTCAGAAAAACCAACAACTCTAATGGTGACTCTATAGTGTTTATTATGTCGTGTTAGCTGTGATAACCCGATCCGATCAGTTAGTAAAGGGAACCTATCCCACTAATAAGACTTTTGCTAAAAACTCTAAATATGTTGATAGTTAAAAACGAAAAATCAAGCTTTTCAAACACATTTTACTTAAACAAATAAACTTGTTAAAAATAGTGGGATAGCTTCTAAAGGAGTATTTCTGGTCTAGTCCCTATGAGGAATAGAACCGCCCTTTGGAATAATTAATGAATTAGCATTTATGACTCAAACCTCATTACCACAAACTCAAGAAAATTTCAATTTAAACCTTATAATTAAAGATGTCAAAGTAGCATTAATTCTCAAATTAGCGGGGCTAACACTGACATACTTAGTACAAGTATTTCTGGCACGATGGATGGGCAAAACTGAGTACGGCATTTATGAGTATGTCATCTCTTGGTCATTGTTAATCGCAATTCCCGCCGGACTAGGTTTGCCTCGCACAGCGTTACGCTTAATTGCTGAATACCAAGTTAAACAAGATTGGGGACGCTTGCGCGGCATCGTCCGTGGTGGCTGGTTGCTGACTGTGTTGACGAGTTTCGGGCTATCTCTAGCAAGTACAGGTCTTATATTGTTGCTGAATCATTATCACACCTTTGCCTACGCGACACCACTTCTGATTGGGATTTGGTTGGTACCGCTACAGGCTTTGGTGCAGTTGCAGTTGGAAACAGCTAGGGGGATGAAAGATGTAACTTTAGCTTACGCACCTTCTGAAGTAATCTGGCCAATATTATTGCTGTTAGGAGGATGGTTTTTTTGGCACAAAAACCATGCCCTTGGCAGCATCACAACAATCGAACTGGCAATGTTGATGCTAGCGATCGCCCTCTCGTTTCAGTTCTGGCAGTTGTGGAGCAAACTGAACAAAGAGGTTGAGGTAACAACCCCTGTTTATTGCTATCGCGAGTGGATAGACATTGCCCTAGTTTTGCTATTACAAGTGGGATTTAAAACTATTTTGAGTCAAACAGATATTGTGATGGTGGGTTCCTTGATTGGACCTGAGCAGGCGGGTATTTACAGTGCGGCAGTAAAGACAGCCATTTGGGTGGCTTTTATTTTGCAGACCATTAATATTGTAGTTGCACCTGTCTTTACTGAGCTTTACACCCAAAACGATCAGCAGGGGCTACAAAACCTAGTCTCCAAGGTGACTGTCTGGATTTTCTGGTTTTCTCTCGCCATCGGTTCTATCCTCATTGTCTTCGCTCAGCCTGTGATGGGACTGTTTGGGCCGGAATTCATCGTCGCTCACTGGCAGCTAAAGATTTTGGTTTTAGGACAAATGGTGAATGCTTTATGTGGCTCTGTCGGCTTGTTGATGGTAATGACAGGTCATCAAAATCAAGCTGTTGTTGTTTACGGTTATACCGCCTTAATCAATATAGTTTTGAATGGGATATTAATTCCCATCTTCGGCTCTATTGGAGCGGCGATCGCAACTGGCTTGACAATGGCAATGTCTAATATTTGGCTAACTGTCCTCGTGTTTAGGAATCTGGGGATTTACTCTTCTGTTTTTTATAGTTTCTTCCAGACGGAAGGCGATCGCCAACAATAATTCCGGATTTAGTATTAGTTGGCCTGCTGCCAGTAAGCATCCACCACAGCAAAGGAATCTCCAAACAATTCTGAGTTGAGTTTTTCTTCTCCCAGAGCTGTTTTCGTTTTGCCATTGACAATACTATCTAGCAGAGAATTTATTTCTGGTGCGGGCTTTTCATGCTTGTGAAAAATGGCGATTGCATAAGCAACAAAAGGATGAATATCTCCTAGTTTCAAGCTTTCGCTCCCTGCCACAGTCTGCTCTAATTGCTGCCAAGATGGTATAGCCATATTTTCTGGTGCGTAGAGCAGATCAAGGTAAATGGGAATCAGTTCCCAAATATGCTCTCGTGACTGAAGTGGAAAAGCATGGGGTTCTATAGCTTCTCCAAGCACTAACGGCTGGATTTCATTACTATTACGTGCCTTCCTAACTTGAATGCGGTTGCTATCTCTGGGATCGAAAATCTTTTCCTGGGACTGCGCCAGTAAATCCCGACCAAACTCCTTGACATTATCAACTTCAAAACCCAATTGCTCAATTGTCTTAGCAATTGCATATTCTGGATTTTTCCTGAGTTCAATCAAATCCAAAACTGCCAGTTTTTTTGAACTTCCCGTCATTGTTGATCGCAGCAAATTCCAATCGTGAATTAGCCTCTGCCATTGCTGGAAGTTATAACTAATGGTTGTTCCCGACCATGCTGGCTTGAGGCTTTGGAGTTTTACCACTTCTGTAACCTGAGCCTTCTCCATTACTAAAGCAGGATTCCCCATTAATAAGCCATTGCCCTTAAACATCAAGTCAGCCATATAGGATAACCATGATAGATACTGTAAATGAGGTTCTCGGATTATGAACAGAAACTTTTTGGGAATCTGAATCCATTGGGACCATATTTGCGGATGAAAGAAACAAGAAACTTCTTTCACCAGAATTGTAACGTGGCTTTTCTGCTGGAGCATCTCCTCTATCTTATCGGCAATTAAGCCACAACCTGCTTCGTATATATCAGCATCAAAGGGAAGTTTGTTCTGTCTCAGGAGACCCCCTAGCTTGTCGTACAGACCCACAAAAGGCTGATGGATTGCTCCGTCCGCTAGCTGGGCAAAAATAACTTCTGTGATCGTCGATCCGCTTCTAGCTGTTCCATGAATGTAAAGTATCGTCGCCTTCCCTTCACTGACCAACTGTTCTAACCTTGCTTCGCTCATCAAATTTTTCCTGGTATTTCTAGAATAACTTACTTCTGAAAAATGGGGCGTTGCTAAACCAAAGGATGAATCTTTGCAGAAAAAGTAAACCCTATCTTTTACTTTATAAGTTTAAAACTATAATTCATTCTTCTATGCAATGCCTCTACACTTTTGCTCCTGGGAGCAGTAGGGGTTAGTCCCCACACCTCCATACTAATTGATATGCTCTCAAATCTATTAATTTTCACTTCACACCAACAGCAAAAGGACCAAACCATTTGCGAATCTCCTCACTGGTAGCACCAAAAGGAGGTTTATCTTTTTGCTCCAGAATATGAGCAACCATTGCTGAAGTCCGCGAACATAGGAATAGTCCTGTTCCATAGGGGGGTCTCATTCCCAGAGACAAAAATACAGCAGCGCTAATGCTATCAATGTTTGGATAAATTCCCCGTTTCTCTTTCAAAAACTCTGCCGTAATATCATAAATTTGAAGAAAGTCCGATCGCATATCGATCTCCGATATAATTGACCGTAGACGAGGGTTTCTTGAATCTGCCTTAAACATTGGGTGTCCAAAACCGTGGATCTTCTCCTTTTTAGCCAGGCGATCTTCCAATATCTTGATCGTTACTGCTTCTATATCTCCCGAACATTGTTTGTGAACGGCAGTAAAGAACTCCATTGCTTTTTCGCAAGCTCCAACATGGGATGGGCCTGCCGCTGTAAAACCTGCTGCGATCGCTTGGTGCATAGGAACTCTCGTACTCGTGGCAACCCTGGGCAACATAACTGAGGGAGCAAGAAACCCCCAACCAGCATGCAAGCTAACCATAATATCGTTGAATATTTTTCTCTCAGTTGAGTTGCTAAAATTTCTGTTAGTACAAAGCGTAAATATAGATTCAATATAGTCTTTCCCCTCAGTCAAAACTCTTTTCCCATAAGTTTTTTGGTGGTCAAAAAATTTTTCCTTATTTTCTTTAATCCACTGGATACTTTCGAGAGCAATAACCATTAAGGAAGGAATTAGACCAACATAATATAGTCCAATTTGACTGTCTCGATCCAATCCTATTGCCTCCAAGTCAACGAGCGCGATCGTCTGTTCAAATGACTTCGTTTTGTCAACCATTAACCCTGCAATAATTGCCTGAGAATAAGTTGCACCCGAAGCGACTACAGTTTTAATCACTTCTATAGCTGTATCCTCCTCTGTTAAAGAAGAAAGCGCACTTGCAAGATAGCGATCGAGAAGTTGTTCTTGGGATGGAGTTGCCTCTTTGCCCATCAATAAGTGATAAATAGCCCCAGTAAATGTCAAATTACCAATTAGGTCGTTCAGATTCCTATTCCGAACGTACAGTTCCTCTGGATTGAGAGTAGGTCCGTCTATATCTGTACCGTGATATTTATATTCCATGTTACAATAACTCCTTAACCGGGCTTATCAACGAAATTTCGTGATTTGAACAACAAAAATTAGGGTAATAAACCCTGTTTATTGTGTGAAATAATTTCCTGTAATTACTGTAGTGTCAAACTTTTAAGCCTATAAAATCTTACTTTTAACTTTTGACTTTTAACTTTTGACTTCCGTAAAACGGTATACATTCTCAGCATTCAGTACGGCTTGTCCCCAGCCAATGTAACACGATGCATGATACGTTTGAACCCTTGATAGTCATTCACCGGATTATGCTGAGTGCAGCGATTATCCCAGAAGGCAAGGGAACCACGCTGCCAGCGAAAGCGGCAGGTGAACTCCGGTCTGACTTGATGCTCGAAGAGATAGTCTAGCAGAGGTCGGCTTTCGGACACCGTCCACCCCTGAAAGTGCTTTGTATGGTTAGTGTTTATGTAAAGCGCCTTCCTCCCAGTTTCTGGGTGCGTGCGCACTACTGGATGGGTGCCGACTATCACCTCCTGCTCAAGACTAGCATTGCTTAGAAAGGCATGAGCTTTTGACGAGGTGTTGATGCCAACAAGTCCTTGCAGGGTCTCCTTAAGACCTTCCGATAGGGTTTCGTAAGCCATATACTGGTTGGCGAAAAGAGTGTCGCCACCGTATGGCGGAATCTCAACAGCGTAGAGGATACTCCCCATCGGTGGACGCTCTAGATAGGTAGTATCGGAATGCCACATACCCCCAAAGTTCGCCCGCTCATGCTCCAACTTCACTACCGGTGTGATCTGCGGACATTTAGGCAATCCCTGAAGCAGCGGGTACTCCATTACCTTACCAAACTTCTGGGCGAAGGCAAGCTGTTGGTGAGGGGTAAGTTCTTGATTAGTGAAAAAGATCGCTAAGTGATCGAGAAAGGCAAGGCGAATCTCCTCAACGACTTCACTTTTGAGGGGTTCTGCCAGATTTACCCCTTGGATTTCAGCCCCAATTGCACCTGCGATCGGATGCACTTTAATGTAGCTATAGTTCCGGTGTACCGCGTTGTCCATTATTTCCCCTTTTGCATAAATTTTGCTTTTTCTACTTAAGAATAAAAATTAAATAAGACAGCAAATAAGCCTTTAAGAGAAAAACTTGTAGGGAGGTTCCATGGAATCTCCCTAAATTAACTTTTCACCAGAAGTCTATTTAAAAACTTCCAACAAAAATATTAAACGTTAACAGTGGATAACTTCGACTTAAAACTCTGCAAAATACGTTCTGCCATCTGAGAAGGAGTCAAACCTAAATCTGCCTTCGACTCATCAGGTTTAGCATGATCTACCAACTTATCAGGTACACCCAAACGTAACACAGGTGCAAGCACATTATTATCCATCAATGCTTCCGTAACTGCCGAACCAAAGCCACCCATCAAACAACCTTCCTCCATAGTCACAACTTTTCCAATACGTTGTGCCAAAGGCAAAATTAATTCTGTGTCCAAAGGCTTGACAAAACGAGCATTTACCACTGTAGCTGCAATACCATGTTCGCTGAGAATTTCGGCAGTTTGCACGGCAGGATGTACCATCGAACCATAGCCCAATATCAAAACATCATCACCATTCCGCAGAATTTCACCCTTACCAATAGGAACAGTTTCCCAACCCTCTTCCATTAATGGCACACCATAACCATTACCACGAGGATACCGCATGGCAATAGGACCATCTGTATACTCAATCCCAGTAACCACCATCCGTTGTAACTCACCCTCATCTTTAGGCGCCATGATTACCATATTCGGGATACAACGTAAATAGGCAATATCATACATTCCCTGGTGAGTAGGGCCATCAGCTCCCACAATTCCAGCGCGGTCTAAACAGAAGAAAACAGGTAACTTTTGAATACAAACATCATGGATAATTTGGTCATAAGCTCGTTGCAAGAAAGTCGAGTAAATACCTGCCACAGGTCGTATCCCTTCACAAGCTAATCCTGCTGCGAGAGTAACAGCGTGTTGTTCTGCAATACCAACATCAATATATTGTTTTGGCAACTTAGCATGAAGTTTATCCAGACAGGTACCAGTTCCCATGGCAGCAGTAATACCGATAATTTTAGGATTATTTTCGGCAAGTTTAACCAGGGTATGGGCAAAAACTTTAGAGTATTTGGGAGGCTTTGGCTTGTTTGCTGGTAAAGCTTTGCCAGTAGCTAGATTAAAGGGATTTTGAGCATGATAGCCGACTTGATCTTCTTCTGCCACCGCATATCCTTTACCCTTAGTTGTAGAAACATGAACTAATACAGGCCCAGGAATTTCGTGAGCTTGCTTGAAAGTTGTAATTAGTTCTTCTAAGTTATGTCCATCAACAGGACCAATATAAGTGAAGCCCAATTCTTCAATAACTGCTCCCACTTTTGATACTGCCAAACGCTTCATCCCTTCTTTGAGCCTTTCCATTTCTGGTGTAAAGGTTTCACCTACAAAGGGAATATGTTTGAATTGTTCTTCTAAATTATCTTTGAGAAACTGGATTGGTGGAGAGAGGCGCATTTTGTTAAGATAGCGAGAAATAGCTCCCACATTAGGAGAGATGGACATCTCATTATCATTTAGCACTACCAGCATATTAGTTTTAGGTAAGTGACCTGCATGGTTAATAGCTTCTAAGGCCATACCACCAGTTAGAGCGCCATCACCGATAATTGCTGCTACCTTAAAATTCTCTCCTTTCATATCTCTAGCCAAGGCCATTCCTAAAGCAGCAGAGATACTTGTAGAAGCATGACCCGCACCGAAATGGTCGAATTTGCTTTCACAACGTTTTAGATAACCTGCCACCCCATCTTTTTGCCGCAAGGTATGGAAATTGTGATATCTACCTGTGATAATTTTGTGGGGATAAGCTTGGTGGCCGACATCCCATAGGACTTTGTCCCGATCTAGATCGAGAGTTTGGTAGAGACCCAGGGTCAGTTCTACTACTCCTAATCCCGGACCTAGATGTCCTCCACTGGTGGCAACAGTTTCTAGATGTTTTTCTCTTATTTGTCTAGCAATTTCTTCTAATTGATGAATTGAAAGACCGTGCAACTGGTTAGGATGAGAAATTTCGCTCAGATGCATACTTTAAATTTATTTAGGTTTTGTGTAGATTTACGATTTTTACTGGGGAATATTGACGATTAATTTTGATTTAC
The DNA here is from genome assembly GCF_010672505.1 of Okeania sp. SIO2B9. Classification (NCBI taxonomy): domain Bacteria; kingdom Bacillati; phylum Cyanobacteriota; class Cyanophyceae; order Oscillatoriales; family Microcoleaceae; genus Okeania; species Okeania sp. SIO2B9. The sequence goes on from NZ_JAAHGK010000130.1 coordinate 7,686, forward strand.
CTTGCAATACTCAAGTTATGAATCAGCCTTTGTGGGTGGGGCTACATAATATAATCAGTAAACTCAACAACTTAATCACTATAGCTATTTAGCAGTTGTTCCAATGGTTAAGTTATATTTCACCCTTGTGCCTCTATTTCTACTTTTGATGAATTGGCATCGATGACTGAAGTTAATGATGGTACAGGCATATTTTTCATTTCCCAGACTTTAATTAGTATGAGATATTCGTAGAAAGCTTGCAAGGTACACCAAGCCAATCCTGCTTGGCCATCAAGAAATCCTTTCAGGAAAATATACATATATATGAAGCGAATTATTGGCCTAAAGGGCAAGCGTAAGGAAAAATCTTTGAGGGCACGTCTTCTATCTACTTCTGAAGCTCCAAAAAATAGATTTTTCCAAGATACGTTTCCTGTTTCTAGTTGTCTAACTGTTTCTGCTGCTTCATCTGTAGAATAGCGATTGTGCTTTTCTATCCACCGAGAAATTCCTTTGCTACAGGTGTAGTGGGGATAAGTTTCTTTCAAAAAACTTGTGGGACCGTCACAAACTTCTCTTTCTGTGTGACCATAATCGGTAAACCATACTTTGTCTTTACGAAATAAGCGCATCTGGTACCGGGGATATTGTGTGCTGTAGCGAATCCAAGTCCCCATAAACATGACCCGCTCTGCAACATAATACCCAATATATTCTTTTTGACTGTTTATTACTTCTAGGCATTCGTTGAATAATTCCGGGGTCATTCGTTCATCTGCTTCTAGGATATAGACCCATTCGTATTTTGTAGGAACTTCCTCTAGCATCCATGTTCGTTGTTTTCCATGGCTTTCAAATTTGTGTGGAACTATTCTTACATTATAATGTTTTGCTATTTCTACAGTCCGATCGCTACTTAAGGAGTCTACTATTATAATGTCATCTGACAACATTGCTGACCCAATACAAGCAGCGATATCTATCTCTTCGTTGTAAGTCAGTATATAAATTGAGAACATTCGGTAAATTTTAGTAACTGCTCTTTGTTATTAAGCTCGTAAATGCGGAAATGAAATTATGATATTCAAAGGTAGGGCATTGATCATTAGGATGAAGTTTATACCTTATCCTTACTGTCAACAATTAACTCTTACCTAATAATTAAGGTTTACAGCCTTTCCTTTAAAGGATAAAAAATAAAAAAAATTTCCCTTTTGCGTCAACCCTCTTGTTTTTAAGGAGAGGTAATTATTAATTGTTAATTATTAATTATTAATTGTTGAATGCCCTACCTAATTATTTAAAGTTCTTATCTCTAAATACTTTGACTACTCCCCTGGCTAAAGTCGAGGGGATTCTAAGCAGATACTACGCAACAGGATAAATCCGTGTTGCTCCGTCTATTCTTAGCTGACCAAAGATAAACTCTCTGGGGACAAGTCAAAGTGCCC
>NZ_JAAHGK010001300.1:0-2111 GCF_010672505.1 Okeania sp. SIO2B9
TCCCTATTGCCTGTTGCCTATTGCCTGTTGCCTGGGCGAAGCGCTATAGTCTTGAAATTACACGGTTGTTATATCATGGTGAGCCATTAGTCAAGGTAGACACCATACTCTCAAAAATCGAAGATAATAAATAAATGTAAAAATGACTCATATAGGTAAATAGGTAAATATCAAGTCATACTAAAAATTACTCGATCCTTATCTATACTGACTTACATTCTATATATCTTGACAAAAATTATTATAAAATGAGGCCGAGCCAATGATTGAAATGAAAGTTGCAGGAATAGCATTGGATGCATCAACACGGAATCCAATCGTATTGTTAAGAGATGGTACCGAGCGACGTGCTTTGCCCATCTATATAGGTCAAGACCAGGCCAAGGCAATTATCAGCGCTCTGGAAAACCATCAGCCACCACGTCCATTGACTCACGACCTCACGGTTAGTATTTTAGAATCACTAAGTGGGGTGTTGGAAAAGGTGGTAATTCATTCATTGCAAGATAACACCTTCTATGCAGTGCTAATTATTAAGCAAGGAGAAACTAAAAAAGAAATTGATGCCAGGCCCAGTGATGCGATCGCTATTGCCCTACGTACCAATAGTCCCATCTGGGTAATGGAAGAAGTCGTAGCAGATGCCTCTATTCCAGTAGACCAAGATGCAGATGAAGCAGAAAGGCAAGCCTTTAGGGACTTTATATCAAAACTTCGCCCTGAAGATTTAATCAAACGTGGTGGTTCTAGCACTGGTGAATTATCCTAGTACTATTTTAATAGAATTAAAAATGCAAAAGTCAAAGAAGATTTATTTAGCTGAAAACTTTTTCAAGTTTATTTGAACCTTGGCCAAACGGTCAATAGTAGTTAGGACTCAGGTATTGCCTATGCCAGATTCTATCATAAATGTTGAAAGAGGACTCCCTTGATCATCGCATTTATTGAACGGTGAGATGAATTTCAAGCAGAAAAATAATTGAGCAATACGCGCGCATTTTTAGTGTTATAATTTTATCAATAGCCGTGGGGCACACGGTTAAATAAAAGCGCACCGCCTGCCCTGAGGTTTCCTGAGTTTAAAGACAGAGCAAGAAGACTTGTGTGGATGGTCTGACAAGGGTGCAACTCAGTTTATTTGATTTGTTATCTAGTTAAGAATCTATTTACTGGCAAGAATCTCCTGTTATAATCGCGAGATTTAACCCTGAGAGTATAAAAAGATAGGTAGAAAGAAGCGATCGCTCAATAGCAAAACTAAAAACTAAAAACTAGAATATATAGGTGCACTACCGCAGGTTTGGCAAAACGAACTTAAACCTCTCAGTTTTTTCTTTGGGAACTATGCGATACTTGGTATCTCAGGAAAATGCTGTAGAAACAATCAAGCAAGCTGTAAATATGGGAATTAACCACATAGAAACAGCTAGAGGTTATGGTAAAAGTGAAAAATATCTGGGTGCGGCGTTGGTCTGTGAGCTGCAGCGTACCCAACTTTATATCACAACAAAAATTACACCTACAAGAGATGTCAGTTTGATAGAGCGATATATAAATGAATCTCTAGAAAACCTAAATACAGATTATTTAGACTTTTTGGCTATTCATGGCATTAATACTTGGGAACATTTAGAAATTACCCATCATGGAATTAAAGCAATACATAAAATGATCGATGATGGGCGAGTTAGACACATTGGTTTTTCTACCCATGGCCCTTTAGATGTAATTTTAGCGACTATTAATACTGACTTTTTTCAATTTATTAACTTACATTATTACTACTTTTTCCAACATAATGCCCCTGCAATAGAGTTAGCCAAACAAAAAGATATGGGCATTTTTATTATTTCTCCCGCAGATAAAGGTGGGCAATTATATACACCATCTCCTACTCTTCAGGAACTGTGTCAACCTTTTTCTCCATTGGAATTAAATTATCGATTTTTGTTAAGTGACCCGAGAATAACAACCTTAAGTGTGGGTGCTGCTAGGCCACAAGAATTAGAATGGCCTCTGAGTATCAGCAGTTGCACGCAACCCCTCACTCCTCAAGAAGCAGAGATATTTCAGCGTTTGGAAAATCAGGCTTTAACAAGGTTAGGCACAGA
>NZ_JAAHGK010001301.1:0-2111 GCF_010672505.1 Okeania sp. SIO2B9
GATCCTTCTTTTTCTATTTGATCTCCCACCTCTGGAAGCTCCAGAAATACAATATCTCCCAACTGCTCAATAGCATAGGCACTGATACCAATAGTGGCAATTTCGCCATCCATTCTTACATACTCGTGGGTTTCAAGATACTTGAGGTCATCTGGAAATTCTAATTGCATTTATATTCCTCGCAATAGTACAAATAATGCTAGCCAGCTCAACACTAGACCTGCGTTACAAATTATTCCGTATAGAATAATATAGGTAAATATCCAGTTCTTTCTTATGGATAAGAAAAATATTATAGGATTACTTATAGGGAAATTTTCTGTTCTTAGACTAATCAGATCTACCCTAATTATCTATGTCCTTGTTGGTTTTTGGGCTTTCTTTTTCTCAGATCGGCTGATTTTTTTACCCCGTCCATCTAGCTATCAAGAAAACCAGGAATTTGTCAAGCTTCAGTCTAGTAATACAGTCCAAATTACAGGTGTTTATTTAGCATTACCCAAAGCAAAGTATACTATTCTCTACAGTCATGGTAATGCTGAAGACCTAGGGGAAATTTTGCCCAGGTTGCGAGATTTGCGAGATATTGGGTTTAGTATATTTTCCTACGACTATCAGGGTTATGGAACAAGTCAGGGAAATCCTTCAGTGAAAAATGCCTACCAAGATATTAATGCAGCTTATGAATACTTGACCCAACAGTTGGGCATACCTACAAACCAAATTATTGTTTATGGACGTTCAGTTGGTGGAGGGCCTTCAGTAGATTTGGCATCCCGGCAGTCTGTGGCTGGTTTAGTAGTTGAAAGTTCATTTACAACTGCATTTCGGGTTGTGACGCGCATCCCTATTTATCCCTTTGACAGGTTTCGCAATATTGATAAGATAAAAAATGTTAATTGCCCAGTTTTGGTAATCCACGGAAATTCTGACCGAGTGATTCCTTTTTCCCAGGGGAAACAACTTTTTAACACAGCTAATGAGCCTAAGCTTTCCTTTTGGGTTGATGGTGCTGGTCATATTGATTTATTAGAAGTGGCGGGTGAAAAGTATGAAAAAGTGATGATTGAGTTTGCTAATTTGGTGCAACAAAATCAATAGCAGGAATTAAGTTTGACTCAAGAATAATTTTAAGTTTATTGATACTTATATTATGTCCAATTAAGTACTTATAAATAACAAGCGAGGAGTCAGGAGTCAGGAGGGAAGAATCAGGAACAAGAGAAGAAAATTTTTCATCACCCTATTAAACGGACATAATATTACCTAAAATCTGATAGAGCCAATTATCTATAAATTTGTATTTCATCCAATTTCTAACTGCTATACATACTTCTTTTTTTCCCTTGCTAATTGTGCTTTTGCATTTTGCCACATTTGTTCAAACTCCGCCAAAGTATACTCAGAAAGAGGACGGTTGCACATTGTTTCTACTAAAGCAAACCGTTGCAAAAATCGATGATTAGTTCCTTGTAAAGCTTGTTCTGGATTCAAATCATACCACCTTGCCAATTGCACCAAAACAAATAAAATATCTCCCATTTCTGCTTGTTGATGTTCCTGATCTTCAGATTGTAAAGCTTCTTCAAACTCCCCAACTTCTTCGTGAAATTTTCTCCAAACTCCTTCAATATTTTCCCATTCAAAACCAAGAGCAGCAGCTTTTTTAGAAATTTTCATTGCTGCCATAAGTGGAGGTAACTGTCGAGCGTATCGACTGAGTTTTGTACTAAATAAATCATTAGTTTCTCCTTTTTCTGCTGCTTTGATTTGTTCCCAATTTTGCTTAACTTCTTCTGTACTATTTACTTTCACATCTCCAAATACATGAGGATGTCTTCTAATCATTTTTTGATTAATATTTTGAGCGACTTCAGCTAAAGTAAAATCATTTGCTTCACTAGCTATTTGTGCTTGCAAAACCACCTGTAATAATAAATCTCCTAATTCATCAACTACTGCTTCTTTCTCTCCGCTTTTTATTGCATCAACTGCTTCATAAGCTTCTTCAATAATGTAAGGAGTTAAAGTTTCTGAAGTTTGAGCTAAATCCCAGGGACACCCCCCATCTGGAGAACGTAATTTTGCTACTATTTCTATTAGTTCTTGTA
>NZ_JAAHGK010001302.1:0-2106 GCF_010672505.1 Okeania sp. SIO2B9
TTGAAAAACTTGACTAAATGACATAGTTACCTTCAAGCTATAAGGCATATATTGGTAATCTCATCAGGTTGCTAATTTAAAGGTCACATTAACCCAAAAAAAGCATGAATGGCACTTGGCAAATTATTACACAATCAATCAGTGAGCCAATTCAGGCTAATTTGATGTTAGCCTCAAATATTTTGGCACAAACTGAAGCAAATCCTGTAAATATAGTGTCCCAAAATTTTACAGCAATTGCAATTTTGGACATAGTAACAGCAATTGCAATTCTAGTTGTAGGCTGGATAGTGGCTTGGATTCTCTCCAGCTTCCTTGGAGGACTATTCAAGAAGACCAAAATCGATAACAAAATTGCTGGTTGGGTAACGGGTAGTCAAGAACAAGCTCAGAATTTACCAGTGGAGAAATGGATCTCCTCTTTGATTTTCTGGATCATCATGATCTTTGTTCTGATAGCTTTCTTCGATAAGCTCAACCTCACCGCAGTTTCTGAACCTCTCAATGCTTTCCTGACCGAAATAACTAGCTTCTTACCTAATGTAGCAGCTGCCCTAATTTGGCTAGGTATTGCCTGGTTAGTGGCAACTATAGCTAAATTAGCAGTTACTAAAGGACTGAGGACATTTGGTTTAGATGACCGTCTGAACCAGCAAGTTAGTGATGGACAAACAGAAAATCAAGTGCAAATTAGCGATACTATTGCTAATGCTATCTATTGGTTGATTTTCTTGTTATTCTTGCCTGTAATCCTGGAAGCTTTACAACTACAGATTGCACTACAACCTGTTCAGAACATTGTTGACCAAATCCTGCAGTCTCTTCCCAGAATTCTCAAGGCTGTTATTCTAGCTGGAGTAGGTTGGTTAGTTGCTACTGTGGTTAAGAAAGTTGTTACTAATCTTCTGGCTGCTACAGGTGTAGACCAAATAGGTAGTAGGTTTGGTATGAGTCAAACTACTGGGGGTCAAAATCTTTCTTCCATTATTGGCACAGTTGTTTATGTTCTGATATTGATTCCTGTAGCGATCGCTGCTCTGAGCGCTCTGGATATTTTGGCCATTACTACTCCAGCAGTGGCGATGCTCAATGATATTCTGACGTTTATACCGAAAATCTTTGCTGCTGCTGTGATTTTGGTAGTTGCTTATTTTGTTGGTAGATTTGTTAGTGATTTAGTTACTAATCTTCTGACTAGCGTTGGTTTCAATAACCTTTTCAACTGGCTTGGTTTAAGTTCAACACAACCAGCTTCTGATCCAAATGCTACTGTAATTCAGGGTGAACCTGGTACTCCTGGGGCTAAACCTACTGCACGGACTCCTTCAGAAATTGCTGGTATTGTAGCTTTTGTGGGTATTATCCTTTTTGCCACAGTTTCAGCTACCCAGATTATGGAGTTGGAAGCTCTGACCTTAATTGTCAATGTTGTAATTTATATTGCAGGTCGGGTTCTTTATGGTTTAGTAGTATTGGCTATAGGTCTATACTTGGCTAACCTTGCTTATAATTTAATCACCAGTTCTGGCAATTCTCAAGCTAGACTTTTGGGCCAGCTAGCTCGAATTGGGATTATTGTATTAGTCTCAGCTATGGCTTTGCAACAAATGGGAATTGCTCCTAGTATTGTGAATCTAGCTTTTGGACTTTTCATGGGAGCAATGGCAGTAGCTATTGCTTTAGCTTTTGGTTTAGGAGGACGAGATATTGCTTCTTCTAAAATTCAAGAATGGTTAGAGCAGTTCAAAAATAAGAAATAATAAGTAGTTAAAGCTACTGCAAAAGTATTGTATTGGGGAGAGTAGAAAAAATTTTAAAGATTTTAATCATCCTCTCTCCACCGTAAGCATTCAGCGGTCAGCTATCAGCTATCAGCTTTATTACCTTTAGTGGACAATTTAAGCTTGTTGTTCTTGTACTTCAATTCTTCGTATAAAAATGTAGTAGAAGTTAACAAAATGCTTGCTTCATTCATTAAAAAGCTGACTACGAGAGCATTCCGTAGGAATAGCTGACTGCTAATAGCTGAATGCTTACTCTCCACCTAGTCAAAATCTCAAACTATTGCCATGCATCAATAACTAAACTATTGTGCTTTTTGTCTGA
>NZ_JAAHGK010001303.1:0-2106 GCF_010672505.1 Okeania sp. SIO2B9
TACAAAAAATTTATATAGCAGGTTTTGGAGGGGGTAGTATTCCTCAAGTTTTTCACCATTATTTTCCAGATACAATAATTGAATGTGCAGAGGTTGATGCGAGTATATTGTCAATAGCTCAGAAATTTTTTGGGGTAGAATTAAATGACAGATTAAAGGTAAAAATTCAGGATGGTAGAGAATATTTAGAACAACAAGACCGGGATAATCTGTATGATATTATGATGATTGATGTAGCTTTTGGTAATGGCTATATGTCTTATAATTTAGCTACTAAAGAATTTTATGAGCTGTGCGATCGCCATTTATCAAAATCTGGGGTTATAATCGTAAATACATTAAACAGTAATGACTTTGAAGCAGAGTATATAAAAACTATTAAAACTGTCTTTCCTTCTATTTATATCTGTCATACTACCGGCAAAAATACAATTATTATTGGTACTCGCAGTTATCCTGTGAATAAAGCAGAAATTAGAGAAAAAGCTCAATTTATTCAAGATTATCATCAATTTTCTTTTCCCTTAGTTGACAGAGCAAATGAGATAAAAATGATTGATGAATTATCAAATTTAAATTTAGACCAAGTTTCAATTCTCCAGGATACTGCTTCACCTGCTAATTACTTTGATTCTTGGTTATTTTAAGGAGTAAGGAGTCATTTCAGTTATCAGTTATCAGTTATCAGTTATCAGTACCTCTGCCTGTTTGCACAGCATTCCGTCCTGAGATAAAAAAGTAGGGACATTCCACAAAACATCCCTAGTCTAATAATAATAAATAAAGAGCTACAACTAGATCAAACTGGTCTAATTAGGAAAGGTTTTGAAATGTATTTTCTTTCTCTACCCCACTCCCTATTTTCTTCAATTTATCAACAGAGAAAAACTACTTTTCAATCTTCACAGAAAGAATTTTGTCACCTTGTCTAATAGCATTTACAACATCCATATCCTCTGTTTTGCCAAAAGTTGTATGAACACCATCTAAATGACGTTGGGGAGAGTGACAAATAAAGAATTGACTACCGCCTGTATCGCGACCAGCATGAGCCATTGATAAAGTTCCGGCCAAATGTTTATTATTATTAATTTCACATTTAATTTTATAACCAGGGCCACCTGTTCCTGTACCGTTAGGACAACCACCTTGAATCATAAAATTAGGAATAACACGATGAAAATTTAAGCCATCATAAAATCCTTTTTCACTTAGTTCAACAAAATTTTTCACAGTATTAGGAGCATCATTATCAAATAATTCTAGATTAATGATTCCCTTTTCAGTTTCCATGATAGCTCGTGTCATGTTTGGAATTTCTCCTCAAGTTAACTTGTAGTATTATACGCTATTTACCAACAATATTTTTCTAGTCTAGCGACGTTTAAAGAAGGAAGAAGGAAGAAGGAAGAGGGAAGAGGGAAGAAGATATAGGGGATAAGCAAGAAAGAAAAAAGGAGAAGGGATAACTAAGAAAGAAGAAGGTCAATCTTGCCTTGTTTGAAATATTCTATAAGTTCTAATAGTAATGGCATTTGCTATAACTTTTAAATTCTGAATTGACCTATAAATTAGTTAATGATGGAGAATTATGCAAATATGCCATGATCAAGCTAAATTTTTTTGGCTGTACTATTATGAAAAACAATCAGATAAATTAGTATTGGTTATATTTAGCTATTTTTGAGTCAGCCTTAACTATTGACCAGAAAATTAGGTTTCAAGCCTCCCTTTTCAAGGGGATAAAGAAAAGAAAATTCCGTATTTTCAAGCTTCCCTATTCCAGAAGCTACTGTTAACTGATAACTGATAACTGAAATTACGCCTTTTAATTTCCAATAAAACTTGCCATTTAATAATTAAAATTCTTCTCAATCAAATCAAAAATAACTCGAAAATTTAGATAATATTCAGACAGTTTTAGGAGCAGATATCTTGTCTTTGTTTATCCTAAATTTAATATCAAGTCTAATTAATTAAACGTAAATATTAATGCTCTTATCAATTATCTTGAGAACCTATTAAATTGTCCCCTATTCCCTACTTTTGACTTTTGACTTTTGACTTCCGCGTAGTGGCTAAATAGTCAAAACAATTTTACCAACA
>NZ_JAAHGK010001304.1:0-2088 GCF_010672505.1 Okeania sp. SIO2B9
TCAAACGACGTGCCAATTTAGAGGCAGTCGCACGAAACCGACTTACTCTTTCCTGAGCAGTTATAGTTTCTTCCTGTGGTTGAGGAGAATAAATTTCAGACTCTACTAAAATAGGGGAAAATATAAATCCTGCAGTTGTATTGCTGCTAAAACCTGCTATGACACGAGACCAACTAGCAAAAGATTGAGCTTCGAGAGTAATAACTGGTACTTTGACTACATCGGTTAACTCCTCTTCTTCTTCTAACTCATCACCAATTTCCCATTCCGCTTTGAGTTGAGAGTTGAAAGTTCCGGGAGTCAGAGAGCTTAGTTGAGTAGAGATACCTTGAATTAAACCAGTGCGATGCCAAAGTCTTTCTGGAAATAATTGTAGAATTGTCAGTAAACCTCGATCGCCCCACAAACTCAGCAGTGGATAAATGGAACCATTTCGCCAGGAAATAGAAACACAGTCACTCACCAGTAATACTAAACGTTGCCCTCGTGGATGAATAATTTCTTTCGGGTTACGGGGACGTTGTTGTTTGTTTTTACTAATATTTGGAAATAGTTGTGCCTTGGTGCCATTCATTTCTAAACGCCACACTCGCACATCCCGAAATGCTCCATGGTATGCCAAAAATTCCTGAAGTTCCTGAATAGTTTGCTTCCAAATAATTGTAGAGTTACTTTCCTCAATGACTAATGCTAACTCCAACCATTTTTGAGGTGCTGGTTTGAGAATAGGTAGCCAGATTTTTTCATCGACAATACGTCGAACTGTGGTAGGTTCATCCAGGATTTTTTCTGTAGAGGAAGATATTTTCCGCATTAAAGGGCGTATTGCTCTAGCTAAAGCTAAGGTATTTCTCAAAGCAGGAGCAGCAGGAATTTTGATAGTTGTTCCAGTAGTGCTGGTTTTGGGAAGATATACTTCAGCAGCTTTTTCTTTTTTTGTCTGAGAAGCAGAAGTTTCTGGGATGGCTTTGCTTGCCAAAGATGGCGATTCTATTTGATGTTCAGGAAATGGTGGTTTTGGAAATTGAGCAGATGTAGATGTTTGTAGTGGTTTCCCACCTTCTATTTGCACAGCAAACCACAGAATTTCTGCCAACTCTCTACCAGTTAAGTCAGACTTGACTTTTTCAAGAATATTTTGCAGACGTTGTAGTTTTTCCTCTAGAGATATATCAGAACGAGAATCATTGTTTTGTGTCATAGCTCTTCAGAGTAGGTCAAATATTGGAGTATTTTTTCTACCAACTCTTCTCGTTTAGAATCCGATGGAGATTTTTCACCGCTCAATAGATAGATGGCATTTAATAATTGGTCTGTCGCTAACTGTCCTTTATTCCGTCGTTTGAGAAATATTTCAATTATATCTTCTGCCTTCTCAACAATATCTTCTCCTAAATGAGCTATAGCGATCGCTGTTAACTCATTTTTATCGGGTTCTTTCAACTCTAAGCACAAACATCGTCGCAGAAAAGCAGGGGGAAATTCCCGTTCTCCATTACTGGTCAAAATTACGAAAGGAAAAGCCCCACATTTTACATTTCCTAAAGTGATTTTAGCATACTTTTGGTCACTGGTTCTCACAGAAACTTCTGGAGGTAGGCGATCGGCGATGCGTGCCAATTCAAGAATTTCAAACCACCCTTCCTCAAATATATTTAATAAGTCATTGGGTAGGTCAATGTCACTTTTATCTATTTCGTCAATTATCAGTACCCGAGGATGCTCGCTAGAAATGAAAGCTGTGCCTAAAGGTCCTAATTGTATATATTTGCCAATCTCAGATAAATTATCTTTTCCCTGAGCATCTTGTAATCTACCAATAGCATCATATCGGTATAATCCTTCCTGGAGAGTAGAACGAGTAGTAATATTCCAACGTAATACTTCTCCTAGTTGCAATTCTTTGGCCACAGCATAAGCTAAGGAAGTTTTACCAGTACCTGGTTTACCTGTAACTAATAGAGGACGTCGCAGGTAAAGAGCAGCATTAACCAGGTCTATTTCTTCTCCCTTGGGTTTATAAGTAGCACCCCGTTGTTCTTTGCTATTGCTAAAGTCGCGCCAACTAGGGGGTTTAAGCATCTGCCT
>NZ_JAAHGK010001305.1:0-2082 GCF_010672505.1 Okeania sp. SIO2B9
AAAATGTATATGAACTTTTTGGTCACACTTGTCCTAGCTGTAATGGATTAGGACATTTAGTTCGTTTACCAGGGGAATCAGAAATTCCGATGGAGGAAGTTAATTTGTCTGTGGTTAGTCGTACCCCAGAGGTCGAAGAAACTATGAGACCAACTATTGCTCCTCCAACTTTGGTAACAGCAACTCAAACTTCTACTGGGGAGACTACACAAGGATATCAAGAAGTAGAGTCTACTAATCATTCCTCAGATTTAGAATTGTTGAATCACCCTAGTTATCAAGAATCTAACCGACGGCGACGACGGCGACGAGTAGGAGTCGGTGAAACAATGCAAGATGAATCATTAGAATTGCAAGAAAGAGAAATGGGCACAGATATGGAATATCCTATGCTTTCAGAAGGATATCCACTAACAACACCTAATCGACGCCCGGGAAGAGAGATAATTAGACCTATTACTGAACCTCCAGAGATAGTGACAGTAGAAATGACACCTGATGAGCAAGATGTTTATGCTTTGATGGGTATTTCTCCAATAACACTTTTAGAGGAGGGAACGGTTAAAAATCCTAAATCAGTAATTATTTCTATTCAGGAACCTGGGGAGAATAGTGTTAGAGAAACAACAGAAAAAAAAGAAGATGTTGAGCTTGAGTCAGAAGTAGAGTACGAAGAGGAAGATAACGATGAAGAACCGCAATTAGAAGTAGAGGAGGTTGATTCATCAATGTCTTTAGAGTCAGAAGATCAAAGTGATTTTGATAGTGATGAGGAAAATGGTCAATACGAGGCAGAATTGAGTGATTCAGATGTCGATCTAAGTTCAGATAGCAATGACTCTGATGATTCAGGGCCAATTAGGCGTCGTCGTCGTCGTTCTTCGGCAGCTACAGAAGAATAAACAGAATTTATATTTATAGTAGGGAACAGGGAACAGTGTTCAACAATTAATAATTAATAATTAATTATTAATTATTACCTCTCCTTGAAAAGAAGAGGATTGACGCAAAAGGGAAAATTTTTTCTCCTTTAAATGAGAGGCTTTAAACCTTAATTATTCGGTAAAAGCTTTTCTCTGTCTCAAGTTCATCATCAATCTCTATCAAACACCAACTCGTTCCTTGCTATATCTATAAACCTCAGTTCTGTAATACCAATTTTAAAAAAAGTGCCACGCTTAAGTGACACTTCAGTTATTAAGTAATTAACATCTAATGAATAATTTTTTGATAATTATTAACCAGTTATTGTTAATTATTCTTATGTTTACCGATAAATTGTGGTCTAAAGCCTATCCTTTTAAGGGGATAAAAAAAAGAGAATATTCCTTATGTCAAGCCTCCTTATTCCAGAGGTACTGATAACTGATAACTGATAACTGAAAAGACTTCTCCCTTACTCCCCTACTCCCCTACTCAAGAATAAATGGTATATCCTGTTAATATAATTGAACCTATCACTGCTGGTGTGGACGAAGTAGGACGTGGAGCATTATTTGGACCTGTAGTGGCAGCAGCAGTAATTTTGCCAGAATTGGATGATTTGCCATCTCCTCTAGCTTCCCTTTATCAGGGGGGAGAAGTAACAGATAGTAAAAAATTAACAAAAAAGCGTCGTAGTCATTTGGCTAGTGAGATTCAAGCTATAGCTTTGGATTGTAAAATTGGTATAGCTTCCGTGCGCGAAATTGACCGTTTGAATATTTTACAAGCTTCTTTATTGGCTATGAAGCGAGCTGTCCTCAAGTTGAAATATAGGCCAAATTTGGTTTTGGTTGATGGGAATCAGCAAATTAAAGATTTATCTATACCTCAGAAGGTCATTGTTAAGGGAGATAGTAAGTGTTTAGCGATCGCTGCTGCAAGTATTGTGGCTAAAGTTTGGCGAGATACATTGATTATACGTTTAGCAAAAAAGTATCCTGTTTATGACTTGACTAATAACAAAGGTTATGGTACTCATAAGCACAAGCAAGGAATATTAAATTATGGGCTATCGCCTCAACACCGTCTCTCGTTTAGTCCTTGTCAGCTTTCCCTATTTACTGTTTAGTTCTAGAAATTATACACAACTAAAGCAAA
>NZ_JAAHGK010001306.1:0-2080 GCF_010672505.1 Okeania sp. SIO2B9
TCAACCCTTAAATACCCAGAGGGATGTAGAAACAGTAGACCTCTTAACCGCATCGGGGCGCATATTAGCCACCCCAGTCACCAGTAAGGTTGATTTTCCCCACTGGGATAATTCAGCAATGGACGGCTATGCAGTAAAATTTACAGATGTCAAAAACTCGAGTCCCGAAAATCCAATAGCCTTGGAAATTATAGAAGAAATTCCAGCCGGGTATCAACCCCAGCAGCAAATTCAACCAGGACAAACAGCTCGTATTTTTACAGGTGCTTGTATGCCCAAAGGATCAGATACAGTAGTCATGCAAGAAGTGACTCAAAGACAAGGCAACAAAGTACTTATCCAAAAAACTCCAAGACCCCAAGAATTTGTACGATATCGTGGTTCATTTTATACCGCTGGTACTCCCTTACTCCAGCCTGGAATTATCTTAGGTGCTTCAGAAATAGCAGTATTAGCAGCACTTCAATGTCCGGAAATAACAGTGTATCGCCCACCTAAAGTCGGAATATTATCCACAGGCAATGAATTAGTCACACCAGACCAACCCCTACAACCAGGTCAGTTAGTAGACTCAAATCAATATGCCTTAGCAGTAGCTGTAGCACAGACAGGAGCAGAAGTAATACGACTTGGTATAGTGCCAGATGAACCAGAAATATTGAAAAAAACCATAGCTGAAGCAATAACAAGTACAGATTTTTTACTTTCCACCGGAGGAGTATCAGTAGGAGACTATGATTATGTAGAAGATATTCTCACCGAGTTAGGAGCAGAAATTCAGATTCATTCTGTAGCAGTTAAACCAGGAAAACCATTAACTGTTGCTAAATTTGCTGATACTCAATGTGTATATTTCGGTTTACCAGGAAACCCCGTTTCAGCATTAGTCAGTTTTTGGCGGTTTGTACAACCAGCGCTGAAAAAATTGGCAGGAGTCCAGGAAGCAGCATGGGGACCAGAATTTGTCACAGCGCGATCGCTTCAAGATTTACATTCCAACGGTAAAAGAGAAACTTATCTATGGGGTCAGCTAAAATTAGGAATAAATGGCCATGAATTTCAACTTGCCCAAGGCAGTCACAGCTCTGGAAATTTAATTAATTTAGCGGGTAGTACAGGTTTAGCAGTTATACCATTGAATGAAACTTCGATCGCGGTAGGCGAGTCAGTACAAGTGTTAAAAATAAGTTGATAGTCATCAACATCAGGAAAATTAAAAGGTAATTATGGAACAATTAACAATCAGTCAACAAGAGCAAACACGAATTTTAATTGTGGATGATGACCCAATGATGAACTTGGGTTAGAGCAAGTTTTGGGTAATTATGCCAATATTGAAATAGTAGGTTTAGCAGACAATGGTAAGTTGGGTGTAGCAGTGGCGGTCGAAAAGAAACCAGATTGAGTGGTTATGGATATTGCCATGTCAGAGCTTGATGGTATAGCAGCTACTCAGCAAATTAAGGAAAAACTCCCAGATACACGAGTGGTTGTACTCACATCTGACGATAGTCAGCAAGAAGTTATGGGTGCATTATCCAGTGGAGCAGATGCTTATTGTGTAAAGGGGGCAAGTGTAGAAAGGTTGATATCTGCTATTACTGCTGCTATAGATGGTGCTACTTATCTCGATCCACAAGTGGGGAGAATGGTTATTCAAAATTTGCAACCAATATTGCCATCGCTTCCAGAAAATTCAGCTAATTTGTCATCTAGAGAATTAGATGTTTTAAAATTGTTGGTAGAGGGTAAGACTAATACTGAAATTGCTAAAGACCTTTTTTTGAGTCCGAATACGATTAAAACTCATGTCATATCATGTCCGGTCGCATCGGTATTGTAAGCGTGAAGGTAAGGAAGAAGGAAGAAAGAAGAGGGAAGAAGGCTTAAAAGCTGAAAAAACGTAAATTTTCTCTAGATATTCACTCTTGGTTTTACACAAACGCGCCCCAGCGGACATGATATCAAAGGTATTATGAATAAACTAGCAGTTGATGATCGAGTTAAAGCAGCTGTTGTTGCTTTGAGAACAGGTTTGGTGTGAATTTGACTGTAATTTATTTATTTTATAAATAAATTT
>NZ_JAAHGK010001307.1:0-2078 GCF_010672505.1 Okeania sp. SIO2B9
TTATCATTTTCTTTGTGGGTTTAATACCCCACCGTCAACGGGGGTGTTCACGCATTACTTGGGGGAGCGAATCCCCATGTAATTTTCCTCCTGTCTCCTGTCTCCTGTCTCCTGTCTCCTTCTTCAATTTCCTACCTTAAATACCTCTTCATGGCTATCTTTAGCTTTTTTTTACAAACAGTCTCTAAGATTTTTAGACATAGATTTGAAAAAGAATGCAGAGAAGTTAAATAGAGCTTCCCTGCAGGTGTTTGATCAAAGGTTTATTTATGATGATAATTCAGTAGTTAACCTGAGATCATATTATGCCTCAACTGCCATACTTTTGATTTTTAACTCTTCAGAATTAATTCCCATGGGCGATTTCCACAAGCGATCGCCCTGCACCAAAGTATGTACGTTCCAACGGTCAGAAGTTTGAGGATAATCGCTACGATAATGTCCACCTCTACTTTCAATTCGCCATGCAGCACTTTTGAGAATTAAATAACCTAGATCCAAAAGATTGAGCGTTTCTGCAACCATCCGCAACTGTTGTTCAGCATCAGTCGAGTTTAACTCTATCATCTGGTTAGGCAATAGATTTGCTAAAAATTGAACTATATCCAAACCTGCCAAACTTTCTCGCCAATTATTAATTTTATGTAGGGATCTATCTAACAACTCTCTTTCACGAGAGATACCCGCACTTTCCCACATTAAACTCGGTAGCATTTGCCGAATCAATTCTATCTTTTCCATATCCCCACTCCAATTAAAGTCTACCTGCGACACCTCAGAATTAGGCGCAACTAAATTTGGCTGAATTTCAATGCGAGATAGTTGAGAAGCAAACACTAAACATTCCAACAAAGAATTACTAGCTAAACGATTTGCTCCATGAACTCCCGTACTTGCCGTTTCTCCGATGGCATAGAGTCCACGAATTGAGGTTTTACTCATTAAGTTACAAGCAATTCCACCCATCCAATAATGAGCAGCAGGAGCAACCGGAATAGGTTCTTGAAAAACATCAATACCCCATTGTTTGCAGACATTGATAATATTGGGGAAGCGATAACGAATGCGGTCGGGAGCAATAGGTCGCAAATCTAAATAAACATGAGCTTGGGTGGGATCATCTGCAGTTTTTTGCAAGTGATGAAAAATAGCTCTACTGACAACATCTCTTGGTGCCAACTCTCCAGCAGGATGATATTCAAAGGCAAAGCGGTTTCCACGATCGTCAATTAGATGCGCTCCTTCCCCCCGCACAGCTTCACTAATCAGAAAATGAGGAGCGCCTGGTTTAGTTAAAGCAGTAGGATGAAATTGGAAAAATTCCAAATCTCGTAACACAGCTCCCGCACGCCAAGCTATTGCTACTCCATCCCCTGTACTCACTTCCGGGTTAGTTGTTTGAGCAAATATTTGACCCCCTCCACCCGTTGCCAGCACAACTACAGAAGATTTTAACCACTGAATTTTACTTTGATGGAGAAGACTAATACCTTGGACGCGATTTTTTTGTGGTGTTAGCCATAAATTTAATGCTACTGCCTGAGAAATAACTTGAATGTTTTGACGTTCCAACACTTTTGCTGTCAGTGTATCAATAATAGCTCGACCTGTAGTATCTGCGGAATGAAGTACGCGAGGATATGAGTGGGCAGCTTCTAAAGTCATTGCCAGTTTTTCTCCTTTGCGGTCAAAAGCAACACCCATTTCTACTAGATGAGCGATCGCTTCACCTGCATTCTCAACCATGAATTTTACCGCTTCTTTTTCACATAAACCCACACCTGCTTTGAGGGTATCTTCTAAGTGTAAGAATGGATGATCTGATGGATCTACAGCAGCAGCAATACCTCCCTGAGCGCAGTTACTCGATCCCATATTTATGACATCCTTAGTAACTAAACCAACTCTAAGATGAGTAGGTAAACAAAGTGCAGCATAAAGTCCTGCTGCACCCGAACCTACTACTATAACATCAAAGTAGGGGGAAATATTTAGAGATTTTAATCTTGGCATTCGTATAAAGTTATTTATTTGATCTAGAATAAATCAGTGTACAATTTTGTTGAGCAAAGCTTTTA
>NZ_JAAHGK010001308.1:0-2078 GCF_010672505.1 Okeania sp. SIO2B9
TGGAATATGTCGCTAGTTAGGTATTAAAATCTGCCTAAAATCGATCCCTCTATTGTCAATATCAAATTTTGATCGTTCCTTGTAGAGATAGTTATTTTTAATGATTATCTCTACAAGGATTTTTTTTGATTTATTATCTACCTTTAGTAACTATTGGAAGAAATAACTTTTGTTAACAGTTGAGAAATTAACACAAATTGTTAAAACAATAGATTTTTACCTTTTTCTACGGATATGATAATGGTGTAGATAACAATTAAGTAATATTCGTGATTTTTAGGTTAGTGGCGATCGCCACCTACTTAATATTGACCTATAGTACAGCAAATAGGCCAATAGTACAGTATAAAACTATTTCTCTTAAATTCAAGGAAGAAAGACCAAAGTTTTCCTCACAAACAAATGAAGATCGTACATTGCTCAGTGATGGAATTTACCTTTTTGGTCAGTCTTCTCAACCAGAGAAAATTCAGAATGAGTATTTTGTATTTCAGTTAGAAAATGGTAAGGTAATAGGCGCTCTTTATCTACCCCATTCAGCTTTTTATTGCTTTTATGGATTTTATAAGCAAAATAGCTTAGATGTAAAAGTTGTAGATAGTTATGATAATACTGCTTCTGACTACATAGTAGATTTAGAGAAATATTACCCCATAAATCAAGTTAGTGAGAATGATGCCAGGATATTAAATACTTGCCAAACTAACTATCAAAATTTGGCTTGGTAATACTTGTTGTTAAAACTCAAAGCTCAAAAGTTAGATTTTATGGACTTAAAACTTGGAAGCTATATTCAATAACTAATAATTAATAATTAATAATTAGTAATTACCTCTTTTTGAAAGGAAGAGGATTGACGTTTAAGGAAAATTTTTTCTTTTTTCTCCTTTATAAGAAGGAGAGGGTTTAAACCTTAATTATTTGGTAATAATTCAGCAATTATTCAGCAATTATTTCACATTATCGGGAACAAAACTAATTTATGCTGATTAAGATTTTAATCGAATCTAAAGTTTGCCATTTTAACTAATTCTTTGTTCCTACTAATATTAATACTCAATACCAGGTTGCGCCCTCACATCTTGCTCTCTAAAAGGATGCTTAATCATTTTCATTTCTGTAACTAAATCCGCCCTTTCAATTAATTCTGGAGGGGCACCCCTACCTGTAAGAATAACATGAGAATCTTCAGGTTTCTCTTCTAACCCAGTTAACAAATCTTCTAACTTTAAATAACCCAATTTCAAACTAACATTCACCTCATCAAGTAATACTAATTTAAACTCTGGGTTGCGGATATAAGACAAAGCCAAATTCCAAGCTTCATAAACTTTTTGAATATCGCGATCGCGGTCTTGAGTCTCCCAAGTAAACCCTTCACCTAAAGCATGAAAAGATATTTGTTCGCCCCATTTAGTAAACACTGCTTTTTCTGCGGGTTCCCAAGCACCTTTAATAAATTGAACTATTGCCACTCGATAACCATGACCCAAGGAGCGCATCACCATACCCAATGCTGCTGTAGTTTTGCCTTTACCGTTACCAGTATTGACAATAACTAAGCCTTTTTCCAGAGCAGCTTGAGATACTCGTTGTTCTTGTACTTCTTTGCGGCGCTGCATTTTCTGTTTGTATTGCTCAGGAGTTAGGGATGTCATTTCAGTTAACAGTTATCAGTTATCAGTGTACAAAATAGTTTTTTATCACAATTAGTATTAATTTGTCAATTTAGTAATTTTTCCTGATTTTGGTAGATAATTGTATGATAGACATCTCCAGAAAATAAACTTGCCCTTTATTTACTATAAACTAGAGTGTAATAACTCAAAAAATCATTTTCCGTGTTTTTCTCCTAAAAATATCTTCCCTGTTCCCTCCATACCTATTCCCTACTTTTACAAAAAGTCTATATCTTTTTCGGGTAGTAATGCATAGTAATGATCTAAGTGATTAAACTAGCATTATAGTGATCAACAAAATACCAAATTGCACCAATATGATTGTCGAGAGATTTTGAGAATGATCAAGTTTTACTTACTCAGCTGGAAACTCTTTGACGTCAAGTATGATTGAATCGT
>NZ_JAAHGK010001309.1:0-2077 GCF_010672505.1 Okeania sp. SIO2B9
TCTACTATCATAGCAGGATTAGGTATCAGAGAATGAGTAACTTAGAATAATCTATTGTTTTAATTACCAGTACTATTGACAAATAAAGCAAATGTTATTGGTACTGGGTTTCCTTTTTATCGGGAGCAAAATTATACTGATTTTCTAACTTGTGCCCATGTTGTTGAAAATGTGGGTGGAAAAGAGAATGTATTAGTAAATAATACTCCCTCGCCATGACAAGATGAAAGTTAATAATCATTGCCACATTAGAAAAGTCATTAATAGCAAATATTTCCCCATAAATCTGTCTAATTTGATTACTTTACCTAATTTACTTAGGGATATGATGAATTAGGTTAACATACCACACCTAACTGCAGACTCTTCGCGGAGCAAAATGTGCCTTTGATACCAATTTCAAAAAAGAATGTTACAAATAGTTTCAAACTTTAGATGTCGAATAATTTGCTGAAATTACTGAAGAATCAAAGTTTTGAACTATGAAATCATAATGCATGACTTTTGACTTTTGAATTCCGTGAAACGGTATGACTTCCAGGGAAAAATATTAACTGTTATTGTGCTAAAAATTGGGAGAAAATGAAAGATATATTAACAAAACAAGCCTGGTTTTCTAATGTCCAAAAAGATTTATTAGCAGGCGCTGTAGTCGCCTTAGCTTTAATTCCTGAAGCCATTGGTTTCTCTATTATTGCTGGTGTCGATCCGAAAGTAGGGTTGTATGCCTCATTTTGTATTGCTATTGTGACAGCTTTTTTAGGTGGGCGACCGGGAATGATTTCCGCAGCAACCGGAGCTATGGCGTTGCTGATGACAAGCTTAGTTAAAGATTATGGTTTAAATTATCTATTCGCAACCACTATTCTCACAGGTATCCTGCAAATTTTTCTAGGATGGATTAAGTTAGGAAATCAAATGAGATTTGTTCCTAGAGCGGTAATGTTAGGATTTGTCAATGCTCTGGCAATATTAATTTTTGATGCTCAACTAACTCAGTTTGAAGATGCTTCTATCTGGGTTTATATAATGGTAGCAGCAGGATTAGGTATTATTTACGGGTTGCCTCGCATCACTAAAGCAATACCTTCTCCTTTAGTTGCTATTGTTGTCATCACTGGATTCGCACTAACTACGGGATTAGACATACCCACTGTAGGAGACATGGGAACATTGCCCGATGCTCTACCTAGTTTTGCTCTACCAATAGTACCGCTAAACTTTGAAACCCTTGATATTATACTTCCTTATGCTTTGGCACTTTCTTTAGTGGGGTTACTAGAATCATTCTTAACAGCTAATGTTATTGATGACCTCACCGATACTTCTAGTGATAAAAATCAGGAAGCAGTAGGACAAGGAATTGCTAATATTGTCGCCGGATGTTTTGGTGGAATGGCTGGATGTGCGATGATCGGTCAGTCTATGATTAATATTGGGTCTGGTGGAAGGACGCGACTCTCGTCTTTAAGTGCAGGCATTTTTCTATTTGTTTGTATTATTCTGCTAAATGATTGGGTGGCGCGTATTCCAATGGCGACTTTGGTTGCAGTGATGATTATGGTCTCTATCAGTACCTTCCATTGGGATTCTATTCGCAATCTTCGTCGAGTACCCAAGAGTGAAACAGCAGTGATGATGACAACTGTGTTTATGACAGTTTTGACTCATAACTTAGCTATTGGAGTTGTTGTTGGGGTGGCGTTGAGTGCAATTTTCTTCAGTCGTAAAATTGCTGCGCTGATTTTCGTTGACTCTTATTTAAAAGAAAATGGTGTTGAACGTATTTACAGCGTTAATGGTCAAGTATTTTTTGTTTCTGTGGAAAATTTTCTCAACACCTTTGATTTCCGCGAACATCTTGAGTCTGTAACTATTGACCTAACTCATGCTCATTTATGGGATCAATCTGCTGTAGATGCAGTAGATAAAGCTGTACTACGTTTTCGGAGACGAGGTATTAAAGTACATTTAATTGGTTTGAATGAGGCGAGTGCAACTTTATTAGACCGTTTGACTACTCATTCTAGTAAACAAACTATTTTTAAAGAGGGACGGGTTATTCATTAGATTTAAG
>NZ_JAAHGK010000131.1:0-9070 GCF_010672505.1 Okeania sp. SIO2B9
TCCTCTTACGACCAAGGTATATTTAACCAGGTCTTTTGGAATAGTATACACGGTCGTTTTTTTCAAAGTTCTCTCTCTTCTGCTCTTTCTACAAATGTAGTTCACCAAGGCCAAGTACCAGAAGTATACTATCACCGCTTAGGCCAACATTTTACTCCAGCTCTATTATTGTGGTTGCCAATATATGCTCTATTTCCATATCCTGTCACCCTAACAGTATTACAGGTCACATTAGTTACTGGTGCTGGTTTAGTTTTATACATTTTAGCTAGGCACTATCTCCAGCCACCCTTATCAGCCATAATTACCATTAGCTTCTATTGTGCTAATGCAGTAATTGGCCCTACTCTCGGAAATTTCCATGATATTTGTCAGATACCTATATTTGTATTTAGCTTACTACTGGCAATGGAAAAACGCTGGTGGCCTCTATTTTGGATTTTAGTAGTATTAATTTTAGCTGTTAGAGAAGATGCAGGAGTAGTTTTATTTGGAGTAGGATTCTATCTAATTTTGAGTAAACGCTACCCCAAAATAGGTTTAGCTATTTGTACTTTCAGTTTTGTTTATATGGTAGCTTTAACAAATCTGATTATGCCCCTATTTTCCGAAGACATTTCCCAGAGATTTATGATGGAAAGATTCGGTCAATATGCAGAAGGAGATGAAGCTTCGACTTTGGAAATTATTTGGGGTATGATTAGTAACCCTTGGCGGTTAATAGCAGAAATTTTCACTCCATTTTTTGGCACTATCAAGTATTTATTAGGTCAATGGTTACCTTTAGCATTTGTACCTGCTGTTGCTCCCGCTTCTTGGATGATAGCAGGGTTTCCTTTACTGAAATTATTTTCTGCTCAAGGTTTGTCTGTACTGTCAATTACAATTCGCTACGCTATGACAGTAGTACCTGGATTATTTTACGGTGCAATTCTATGGTGGGGAAAGAGAGAATCAGAAGTTGAAAACTCACCACTGCCATCAGGAAAGTTTCGCCGTTTTTGGGTAATTTGTATTTGCTTGTCGCTATTTTTTACATTTACATCTAATCCTAATCGCACTTTTTATTTTTTAGTACCAGATTCAGTTAAACCTTGGGTTTATGTTCCCGCACACCAACAATGGCAACACGTTGGTAAAATGCGACCATTGTTAGGAAAAATTCCTGATGATGCAAGTGTGGCAGCAACAACTTATATTATTCCTCACTTATCAAGTCGTCGAGCAATTTTGCGGTTTCCTAGAATGCAATTTAGAAATGATGCTAGAGAGGTGGAAAAGGTGCAATATATTATTGTTGATCTGTGGCGGTTGAATAGATATCGGGTCGCATTTAAGAGCGATCGCCAACGGTTAGAGAAAATTGTACCGCGAATTGAAGAACTTTATAATTCTGGTGAATATGGAATTACTGATTTTAGAGATGGTGTGGTTTTGATGGAAAAAGGAGTAGTTTCTGATTTGGATGCTCTGGATGGATGGGAAAATTTCCGCATGAAGAAGGAGTCAGGAGACAGGAGTCAGGAGTCAGTCAAGTAGGTTGTGTTAGCGTTTGCGCAGTATTCCGCACCGAAAGCGTAACGCACCGAGATCTTTGAGATAGCTACAAACTATTCAACGGTGCGTTACGGCGCAACGTAATATTTGACAGTTCAACAGTATTTTGTAGTAAGCGCCTAACTCACCCTACTGTACTACTACGGAGGCGATGGCACTGACTCCTTAAATTAACAATGAGTAATCTTCTTGAAGAAGGCAGAAGGCAGAAGGCAGAAGGCAGAAGGCAGAAGGCAGAAGGCAGAAGGGAAAATTGTTTGGGATTCTAACCCCAAACAATTTTAAGCACCCCCGTTGACGGTGGGGTATTAAACCCATAAGGGAAAAGATAAATTTCAAATCAGATGAGGAGAACTTTTATTAGAAAAATTTGCTGCTCCTCCGGAAGATGTCTTAGGAGAATTGTCTTATTTTGAAATGGGAATTAGGCGTTTTTGTTACTGGTGCGATCGCCCCATCTTGATCGAAATAGGCAAAGAACAAATCAAAGTATTTTTAGACCCCGATATCTCTATGCTCCTGGAAGAAGATTTACCTACAAAAATCCACCAGTTATCGCGAGGGGAAACAATACGGTTAGAATTTGTTGATAGTTTTTGCCTCACAATAGAATTAGTACCTCTTGGCAACAAGGTTAACTGCAACTTACGATATTTTGGCTATTGAGATAGCAATAAAAACTTTTCTCTAGATAGCAGTTACAAACAATATTTCCTTGAGAGTAGGGAGTAGGAAGTAGGGAGTAGGGTGAAAAGAGGTAAGATATCTTGGTTTAATGCCGATAATCGTTATAAACATTACTAAACGATTATTATTACTTAATAACTGAAGTTCATCGGAAGTATAGCATTAATGCATGGTAATTGATATGAGACCTATTAAAAGAACAAGGTAAAGGAGAAGATGTAGAAAAAATCGAGAAAGCAATACAAAGAATTCAAGCAGAATCTTAAGAGAAATATAGGTAAAAAAATATAGCGGTTTGTGATTAATTTATATGCAAACCACTATTTTTTTGTTAGTTTTTCAGGCAAAGCATTGCTAATGCTACAGTTGTTATTGCCTTGATTAGGAAAACAGTGTCACCTTATCCATTAGACTATACAGCGAAAGTATCTACAAATACTGAACCTGTCGTGTTACCATTAATAGTTGAGAGTGATAAAGTAGTGTCGTCACTTTGCGGGAATGTGAACCCATCTAATAGATCGTTATACAATGTGTGAGCGTAGCTGTGATTACCTACAAAACTAAAGGAACCTGGTTGGAATAGATCGTCCCAGTTAATATATACATCTAAGTCAGCTAATGGGTCATCGTATCCCAATGTACTGCTTGTATGGAAAGCAACAACTCTATCCGCATCACTTGGATCTAAGCGATCGTCTGTGGGGTTAGCACTAGAGAACCAACCTCCTTCAAACTCAGGACCTGCTGGATCGAGACCAATAAGTTGATCGACTTCGCCACTTCGTTCGCGAAATTCTTCTCCTGCTTCACCCATCACATGAGCACCTAAACTGTGACCGATAAGAGTAGTATCGGTAGGATTAACACCTTGACTCAACAAATAGTCTGCTACCTCAACTCCCACATCATCAACTCTATCAGCAGCAGCAAAATAATTGAGAGTATTAGCGCCTTCTTGCCAATCTACTAACAAAATGTTAGCATCATTGCCTTCCAAATCTCGTATATTTTGTGCCATTTCTGACATCCAACTTTGAGGGGTGAAATTATTACCTGGATTTCCACCCGTACTTTGGAAACCATGTACGATTACATAAGTAGGATCGCTTGTGTCTATAGAGCGTGAATTATTTAATCCCCCATTATCCCAAGTATTAAAGAAAACATCTACCATATTTTTAGTTTGTTCTCATGTATAAGTGTTTACTGAAAATATTATGCTTTGTGTTGAGTTCCATTTTGGAACTGCTACAATAGTCCTACAAACTTTTGCTGTGTAAGCACTAGCTATTGCTAGGCAAAAAAGCTAGGAATTATGGCTATGTCCAGTTTTGATGGATTTTTTCCATCTATATTATTTACAAGTTTTTTATAGCATTTTCAGGACGGGGGGCAAATATGCGTTGAAAAGGCTATATGTAGGGATTAATGTCCTTCGCTATCACTATATTTAGTTTCCGTGCGTAAGTTGTGAAAATATAAGTAGAACTCTCAAAAAAAATCAAGCAAAGATTTAGAAGCTGAATTCCGTGCTTGATAAGTTAGCTATGAGAAATTTTTCTTGTTATTTTTTCTGCTGCTTTTTTCGGGATAAGGCTGCGATCGCAACGGTGCCTGCTATTCCTAAGAGTGATGATGGTTCTGGTGTTGATTTAGGGTCAGGTGTTGATTGAGTATTAGTGGTAAACAGGTAAGCTGAACCACTGTCTTCTCCGTTGTCTTTGTTATCAAATTCCTCCCTATCCTATATGCTCCCCCCCCAGGTGTCAACTACATTTTGCCTACTTCATCAAATCTTCATAATACTTATGTTCGATAAACTAAATAGGAGGCCCACCACAATCCCTGAGATTGCTTCCCTCCTCTCCGTTCCAGTCGCAATAACTTACAATAACTAATAGTCCGAAGTAGTTGCGCAAACTAAATTTATCACAAACTCATCGGATCGACATCCACAGTTAAACTTACCGCTGGCGGGCAAAAATTAATCAACTTAGTCAAATCGGGTACATCCTCACATCCCGATAATAATTTTAACAAAATCTGCCACCGATAACGATTAGCGACTCTAGCAATAGGAGCAGGTGCAGGCCCCAATAAATCGTATTTTCCTGCTTCCGCTTTTTCCATTAACACACTTGCTAACTTTTGAGCAGTTACCGCTACTTCAGTCGGGTCATAACTACTCAAACGCAACAAAATTAACCGCCCATAAGGAGGATATAGTAACTCTGCTCTCGTCTGTAATTCAGTCTCCACAAAAGACTCATAATCATTACGTTGCACTGCTTGAATCACAGGATGTTCGGGAGTATAAGTCTGAATAATTACCTGCCCCGGATTATCTCCACGACCAGCACGTCCCGCTACTTGCAACAATGTTTGAAAAGCACGTTCATTGGCACGATAATCTGAAAAATGTAGTAACCCATCGGCAGAAACAACTCCTACTAATGTTACTTGGGCTAAATCTAAACCTTTGGTCAACATTTGAGTACCAATTAATAAATCTGCTTCTCCATTAGCAAACTGAGTTAACAATATTCGATGTGCATCTTTGGTGCGAGTAGTGTCGCTATCATATCTAATACATCGTAAATCGGGAAATTGTCTAGTTAACTCTTGAGTTACCTTTTGAGTACCACTGCCAAAAAATTTAAAAAAAGGAGAATCACATTCAGGGCAACGTTGGGGTTGTAGTTGAGTGTAATTGCAGTAATGACAACGTAACAGTTGAGTCCCCCCTTCGTGAGTATAATGATAGGAAAGTGAAACGTCGCAATGGGGACATTCCATTACATAACCGCAACTACGACAAGATACAAATGTGCTGTGACCGCGACGGTGGATGAATAAAATGCCTTGTTGTTTTGTTTCCTGTAACTGTTGCAGTGCTTCTTGTAGAGGATAGCTGAACATTGTCCGGTTTCCCTGTCGCAGTTGTTGGCGCATATCCACTATTTCTATAGGTGGCATTGGTCGTGAGTGGACGCGCTCTGGTAATGACAGGTAGTAGGTTTTAGGTGTTAGGTTTTGGGTGTTAGGTTTTGGGGAAACATTTTCATCTACATTTTCTCCTAGATTAAGATCTCCTTGACTCAAGTTTTCTGGGTGGTATTCTCTTGTTTCTAACCAACTTTCTAAAGAGGGTGTTGCGGAACCTAATATTAATGGGCAGTTTTCGAGTTCAGCTCGCCATTTTGCTACGGTGCGAGCATGATAACAAGGAGTGGGGCGGTCTTGTTTGAAACTATTATCGTGTTCTTCGTCTAATACAATTAAACCTAATTTTGGTAATGGAGCAAAGATGGCGGAGCGAGTGCCAATAATAACTTGAGGAATACCCCATGTCATATTACGCCAGGTATCGTAACGTTCCCCCGGAGACAGAGCGCTATGGTAAACGTAGACTTTGTTTCCGAAACGAGCGCGAAATCTATCGGTCAGTTGGGGTGTTAGACCAATTTCAGGAACAAGTACAAGAGCAGATTTGCCATTTTCCAGGATGGGAGCGATCGCCTGTAAGTATACTTCTGTTTTTCCAGACCCCGTAACTCCATGCAACAGCACTTGAGCAAATTCTTGTATTTGGGTAATAGTTGTTAATGCTTCTGCTTGATATGGGGTCAGTATTTTGATTTCATCTCTGATATTGCCTCTACCCTCTTCTCGTCGCAACACCTCCTGTGCTTCTATGATGACATAGCCTTTTTCTTCTAGTTTTCTGACCACAGAAGAATTAGTTTTGCAACTGTTAAGCAATTCAGTTAACCATGTTTCCCCACCGTTTCGCCGTAGTACTTCCATTACTTCTTGTTGACGTGGGGTTAAATCTCTCGGTAAGTTTTGAACAACTAAAGTTACAGCTTGTCTCAATTTTGGTTTTGGAGGAGAAGGAGGTTCGAGATAACTTTCTACCCAACCTCGTTGGAGTAAATCTTTTAATCCTCTGTTAGCACTTTTGACTTGACGTTGGATATATTGCCAGGTGTAATCTTTGGTTTTAGAATTTTGCAGAACTTCCAGAATTTTTTTAGCGGTAGCATTGAGAAAAATTTCTGCACCTGTTGGTATTGCTTCTTCTATAATGCGGATGCGTCGTTGACTACGTTTGAGTAACCCTGGTGGTAGAGCGGTGCGAATAACTCTAATAATAGGTGTTTGATAATAACTAGCAACTTTTTCTATAAGTTGCCAATAAGTGGGAGGGAAAAAACCTCTAGTAATAATGTCCGATACATTTTTGATGCGATCGCTCGTTAACCCTTCTGGTAGTTGGGAGGTTTTGCGAATGGCGATCGCCCCTACCTGTTGACTGCCAAAGGGTACTGTTAAAATGTCTCCTGGTTGAATGTCCAGATCGGGAGGTATTTTGTAGGTAAATAACTTTTCCTCATCTTCAGCATCATCTGTTGAAGTTTTGAAAGGAACATCAACTAAAACTTCCACCCACTCTTGCGACTCTTGAGGATGGTTGTTCATGTAAGACGATCCAGGTTCAGCCAATATTGGTTTTGAGAGTGCTTGAGTAGTTTGGGACATTTTGCCAAATTAACTAGAGGACAAGTAGGGTGTTTTGCTAATGTATCTCCCTAAATTTGTTTGCACTAGCTTACTATATCTGGCAAGATTTTGCTAGCAACGTCATGGATGTTTTAGGGAAGTTCCATGGTATGAAACATTTATATAGTATTCGGATAATTAGTTATCGTATAACTCAGGAGTCAGGAGAAAGGAAGCAGAAAGGAAGCAGAAAGGAGGGAAAAATCTGGGGATATTCCGGCATTTTATGTGTGCATTGAATGGAAGTAGAGAGTGCGATAACTATATAACCGGATTTTATATTACAGCAGTTTTCGAGTTGATCAGGTACAAGGTACAAGGTACAAAGTTTTATGCTTTTAGGGAATAGAGAACAGGGAACAGCGGTGCCACCCCGCGTCAGCGACAGACGCAAGCGGTCGGAATCCGTCTTTTGCTCCCGCAAAGCTCCGCTTTATATGTTGCAGAGCAAAAGGTAAACTACAGACAAAATATAAGTATCTTTGAAGTTTAATAATTACAGACTTAATAACTGTATTCTATGTTAATGAAAACTGCTATAAAATGACGGTTATTTAAGTTTTTATGGATAGATATAGAATCAGAAATACTGGGCGATCGCTCTGTTAAAATTATAGCGTTAGCGGAGCTTTGCGTCAGCAATCGCTCTATTTGCAATGCGCCATATATAGTGTCTTTCCCTAAGTCCTGACTATTTATCAACTCAAACATCAATTATTATCCAAATATCTAGTATCAGAGCTCAAATATCCTAGGCGTTGGTGATGCGTGGTTATGATTGTGCTTGAATGGCAATTGTCTAACTATTAACTGAAAAACATTTTATATTTGGCTAAATTTAGGTTTCATAGCTTGATTCACCAACGCCATATCCTACAATTAAAATGACGGTTATTTAAGTTTTTATGGATAGATATAGAATCAAAAATAGTAGGTGATCGCTGACAAAAATCATAGCGTTAGCGGAGCTTTGCGTCAGCAATCGCTCTATTTACCATGCGCTATATATAGTGTCTTTGCGTAAGTCCTGATGTATTTAATTTAATTGCTGAATTTAATTGCTGTAAATATGTCGGCGACAGTCGAAACAGACCGTAGAGCATGTCAATTAATGTGGATTTTTTTTCAGAGCAGTAATAATCTGACTATTTGCTTGAGGAAATGTAAATTGCTCGATATTATCTAAAGTTACCCACTTAAACTCATCACATTCTATAGTTTTTGGTGTTCCCCGCAAATAGCGACAATGATAGACATGAAGTGTTACTTTAACTTCAGAATAACTATGTTCTATAGTAATTAAATGTTCTTCTACTGCAATCTCAATTCCTAACTCCTCTAAGATTTCTCTTTTAATACAATCTTCTATTGTTTCCCCTGCTTCTATTTTGCCACCTGGAAATTCCCATAAACCGCCAAATGCACCCCCAGGTAGTCGTTTATCAATTAAAATTTGTCCTGCTTCATTCCAGATGACAGCAACACCAATTAACTTATGAGGCAATATCATATTTTAATCTTTTCTATTTCAAACAAAAATCCCCTGGTTAATTAACCAAGAGGACGATCAAAACTTAATTAATTAACCTTCATTATTGCTGATTTGATTTCCTGGCAAAGATTTTTCAAATGTCATTCTCTGTTCAGCATTTCTGAGAAAATAACCACTGATCATTGCTGAAGCTAATAACTTACCTAAATTTTCTCTACTGGTTGTTACACTTACATTAAATTGTTCTGAGGGTAGATTGCCTAAAAGTCCAACAATGTTTCTTTCCATCACTTGAAAAACTTCTTGAGAATTTGGCTTTGATAATTGAGAAACTGTGTCTGAACTCATAGATTGGACATATTCCCAGAGTAAATTACTTCCTTCTGAACTTTCTTCAAAAAACTCTCGGGTTTGATTTCTTCTATTGGTCACTTTACTAACTCCGTTTCAGAAACTTTGTTTATATCGACAAATCAAATGTGGTTGATTGACTTAACCACATAATATATTGGGGTTGTTAATATTCTTACTTCCTATAAACTAATGTAACAGCATAATTGTCACATCAAAGTAGATATAACCGAAATTATTACTTCAGGTATTTCCAATGTCCATTATTTAAAAGCTAGCTTAAAATGTGCGTAGAAATTATGGCAGCTAGAATATTAACCATTGGTTGGGACAAAATTTGCATATCATTTTAATAGGCTCTATAAGTATATATTATGTAATAATACATTTTGAAGCTTTAAATGTCAATATAACTCA
>NZ_JAAHGK010001310.1:0-1990 GCF_010672505.1 Okeania sp. SIO2B9
CAAATATATCGTTAGGTATATTATCTAAAGTTTGGTTAGTTTTAAGTTGAGTAGCAAACATTATTAAATCTTTCTGTAATTTACTTATTGACCAGTGGTAAGTTTAAGACACTTTAATCAGTCTATTTTATGATAGATTTATTAATTATAGTAGAATTCATCAAAAATTGAATTTAGAGTTAGTTATGGGAGAAAAAGTTAACCTTGTTGAGTAAACGAATATAGATTCAAAAAATGGACGAGTTGATATTTGCTGTGTTAAATATTTTATATCAAATACGGTTAATTGCACATAGAATCTAGTTATATGATAGACATCTCCAATAATAAAAAATCAAATCAATTATCGCACTCTTATTTCTTTCCCTTTACTCTCTACTCCCTATGCGTGGAGTAGATGTTTAATATCTGTTTATAATTTCTTAAATTACTTGAATATTTCTTCTCCACTACTCCCCCACTCTCCCACTCCCCTACTCCCAACTATATAATAAGTATTCAACCGGATTTGATATTAGGTGGGAGCTACTCTGCCAGTAATTTTGAATAAAATTTCAGTAACAATATGCAATCTGTTATACCTCCAAACATAATATTAGACAACTTATTAAAAAATTGGCTGCTAGAAGATATTGGCAGGGGTGATCGCACTACTGCAGGGTTATTTTCAACAGACCAAGTAATTACAGGTGCCGGTTATTGGTTGGTCAAGGAATCAGGAGTTATTGCGGGGTTACCAATTGCAGCTAGAGTATTTCAACTTTTGGATGAAAAGGTCAACTTTTTACCTACTGTTACAGAAGGAGAATGGTGCGAGTCGGGTACTGTAATCGCTAAATTAGATGGGCCTTTAGATAGTTTATTGACTGGGGAAAGGGTGGCCTTAAATCTAGGGATGCGTTTGAGTGGGATAGCGACTATGACTCGTAAATATGCAGATAAAATTGCCGATCTGTCGGTGCAACTGGTTGATACTCGCAAAACAACTCCAGGACTGAGAATTTTAGAAAAATATGCGACTCAAGTTGGTGGGGCAAAAAATCATCGCATGGGTTTGGATGATGCGGTGATGATTAAGGATAATCATATTGCTGCTGCTGGAGGTATTGGGAAAGCGATCGCTAAGGTCAGAGAAACAATACCTTATCCTTTAACTATTGAAGTGGAGACAGAAACATTGGCAGAAGTAGAAACTGCTTTGGAGTATCAGGCAGATATTATTATGCTGGATAATATGTCTGTTGAAGTAATGCAGCAAGCAGTTAAAATGATTAGGCAAAACAATAATCGTATCAAAATTGAAGCTTCTGGAAATATTACTTTAGATACTATTAGAAATGTGGCTGAAACAGGTGTCGATTATGTTTCTACTAGCGCTCCTATTACTCGGTCAACTTGGTTAGATTTAAGTATGAAGATAGAAAAAAATATTACCAATATCGCAGGAGGAGGAAGAGGTTTGGAATAGGGAAGAGGATTTTGAGGCAGCTTGGTACTGCTAGAAATATCAGAATCATTTCCATAAGAATCTGTAGTGTTAGCCCAAAAGTCAAAGAAGGCAACACCGATACTATTACTATTAAATAGAGAAATAGAGAAAAATTCGGTTGAACTTAACAATCAGACTTAAAGCTAACCAAAACCTTTAGGTTTATTTTCCTCTGGCTCTGTATCTAGGAAAGATTTGTGAATTATTTGAATATCAGGGTCTACCTCAATCCACAGGCGAGCACCACCAGCTTGACTCTTGTTAGGTTTATGAGGACGATACACGATTTTGCAGTTTCCCAGAATCTCTACTTCGTGACAACGATAATTTCTGTTTCCCTGTTTTACAGATATCGCTGGTAAAGATGTGCCATTGTCTCGGTTATAGTCAATTTCTCTTCGAGAGGCCTATGACGCGGGGCTGCTGGGCAAGAATGCTGCGGGCTCGGACTGGGATTTCGACATTTACCTGCACCACGGCGCAGGCGCCTATATCTGCGGC
>NZ_JAAHGK010001311.1:0-2076 GCF_010672505.1 Okeania sp. SIO2B9
GCCAAAAAACTAGCAGCATCTACCAAGATAGATCGGGGTACAAAACTAGCCAAATCTGGTAATGTAGAGGCAGCTATATCTGCTTTTAAAAAAGCTTTAGAACTAAATTCTAATATCAACCTTGATAGTACAGGAAAAACTGAAGAAAAAGACCCCCAATTCTTTGCCAAAAAACTAGCAGCATCTACCAAGATAGATCGGGGTACAAAACTAGCCAAATCTGGTAATGTAGAGGCAGCTATATCTGCTTTTAAAAAAGCTTTAGAACTAAATTCTAATATCAACCTTGATATTACGGAAAAAACTCAAGAAAAAGACCCCCAATCCTTTGCCATAAAATTAGCAGCATCTACCAAGATAAATGAGGTAGTCATGCTAGCCATATCTGGTGATTTAGAGGCAGCTATATCTGCTGTTAAAAAAGTTCTTAAAGGAGAGAAAAAAGCTGAAGCTGAAGCTGAATCCTTGGTCAAAACATTAGCAGCACCTCGGAAGATCAAAGAAGGAATAAAACTAGGAAAATCTGGAAAATCTGAAGAAGCAGTAGCCATTTTAAGAGAAGCACTACAATGGAACTCTGGGATTAATATATATAAGCACTTAAGTCAATTTAATGGTGGGCTAAATCAATGGGCAGATCAAGTTTACAATTCTCTAGAAGAGAAAGAAAAACCAGTTGCTCTGCGTATTTTCTTGGAACTTGTCGAGATAGAAAACGAAACAACTAATTCAGGTAAAGTTAATTATAAACCCAGCCGAGCTTTTTTAGAAGATTTACCAAATCCAGAGCAATCTCTGGAATTTTTACAGCAAGTGACAGGCAAGTTGGCTGACAAAAAAAATAGGTTAATTAGCATACATAATTTATCCTCTGGGAATACAATTTTATCTATTGCATATGAACCCTTGTTAGATGATTGGATAACTTTACAAAAATGGCTCAAAGATTATCAAGCTGTAATAGAAGTAACACGGGAAATTGAAATGGCAGCTCAAAATTGGAAAAATTATCCATCTTATAGTTTGCTATTGCTAGAAAAAAAATTAGTGGAAGCGGAGAATTATTTAAAAGAATATGGGCATTTAGGACTATTAAAAGGTTTTGGTTATGAATTTATTGAAGCTAGCAAAGAGTTGAAACAAAAACAAATAGAGGAAGAACGTAGTCGATTAGAAATTGTCAATAAACAATTGGAAAAATTAAATCAACTTAAAGATGAATTTTTATCTAATACCTCTCACGAACTCCGAACACCTCTCAACGCTATAATTAACCTGGCGGAGTCTATGATAGATTCTCCCACCGATCGACTATCTGAATCCCAGAAGAGCAATTTATCTCTTATTATTTATAGTGGTTCTAGACTAACTTATCTTATTAACGATATTCTAGATTTTTAAAAACTTAGAAACAAGGATATTCAACTTCAACAGAAATAAATTGGTCTAAAAGAAATCACTGAAATAGTTATTACCTTAAATCAACCTTCAGTGAAAAATAGCGCCTTGAAACTGATTAATTCTATTGATAATAATTTACCCCCTGTATATGCTGATGAAAATCGTCTGCAACAAATTCTATTCAACCTTATTGGTAATGCTATTAAATTCACTGAACGGGGTAAAATTGAAGTATCAGCAAAATTGCTTTCTGAGAAAAGTCAGAGACAATTAGAAATTACTATTTCTGACACAGGTATTGGTATTTCAGAAGATAAATTAGACAGTATTTTTGAATCCTTTGAACAAGCAGATGGAACTATCTCCCGTGAATATAGGGGAACAGGTTTAGGTTTAGCAATTACCAAACAACTTGTTGAGTTACACGGTGGCAAAATTGGTGTAAAATCAGTGCTTGGAAAAGGTTCCCGCTTTACCTTTACTTTGCCTGTGTCTGAGAAACCAGCAGAAAAAATAGAGACTTCACCAATTTTGTCTCCAGTAGTACAGACAATTGATGTAAATCCTGAAGTTGATGCAGGCGATCGAGACGTCACGTTAGCAAAAAAACATGGAGAGTCCAGGGAAAATAATTCGGCAAAAGTTCTGATTGTTGACGACGATCTTGTGAATCTA
>NZ_JAAHGK010001312.1:0-2074 GCF_010672505.1 Okeania sp. SIO2B9
TCAACAGGAAATGATTTTAGGGGAAGATGATGCGATCGCTCCTAGAGAATTTATTGATTGTGTGATTTTGGTTGGGGAGTTGTTGCGACCTATGGTAACAATTAATAATTAATAATTAATAGTTAATAATTAATTATTAGACATCTCCAGAAAATAAACTTACCCTTTATTTAACATAAGCTAGAGTTGTAAAAGTAAGTCCCCTAAATCATTTTTCGTAACTTTTTCCTAAAAATCTATTCCCTTTTGCCTGCTATGTGCAAAAAGTCTATATCTTTTTCGGAAATGTCTATTACCTCTGCTTAATTCCTTTTTGAAAATACCATGAATCAACTATTACCTTTAGATTTTTCTAACCAAGACTTACGACATCGTGATTTTCAAGGGCAAGACCTGACAGGAGCTAATTTTAGCGGTTCTGACTTGAGAGGTTGTAATTTTCAGGATGCTATCCTAGCAGAGGCAAATTTTCGAGGTGCAAGAATTGGACAATGTAGGAGCAAAATTAGGACTTTGATCGCTCGTTGTGCTGGAGCGGCGATCGCTGTTACTATTGCGAGTGCTTTTGCTAGTTTTGTTGCTGGTGAAATGGCAGGGGTTGCTGCTTTAATTGGAACTGGGGTTGTGGCGGTTGCCATTACTAATGCTGAGAATGAGATTATTGCTGCGGTTTTAACAGGTACTTCAGCTGTTATTGGTTCGAGTGGTATTATCTCTTTTTTTGCTGGAAATATACTTAAGGCATTGTTATTATTTTTGGGTTCTGGAATAGTTTTTGGATTGGCGATAATTTTGTTTTTTCAAGTTGTTATCAACTTGGAGAAGTTATCAAAAACATCTTTTGAGGATGCCAATTTAACTCATGCTATTTTTGATGAGGCAATTATTGAAGATTCTAATTTGTTCGAGTTTGTTAGTAACTAGAAAAATAGTGAGAAAATCAAAAACTTAAAATTAATAGACATCTGGTATAAATTACAGATGTAGAGAATTTTTTTTGCCTTTTTTCAGAAATTTTCTTCCCTGTTGCATATTGCCTAATTATGCAAAAAGTCTATTATTTTTCGGAGATGTCTAATACCAATTTGATCAATGTTTGCTATAAATAATATCATGTCCGCACTTTATTGTTTGTGTAAAACCAAGGGTGAATATCTACAGGAAATTTAGGTTTTTTCAAGCTTTTAAGCCTTCTTCCCTCTTCCTTCTTCCTTCTTCCTTCTTCCTTACCTTCACACTTACAATACCAATGCTACCGGACATGATATAACTAGGTTATTTATTAGGACTCAGTGGTAGGGATAAACCGCTATTTGCCCCTACAGGAGTCAGAATGAATTGCTTAGATTCTATTTTTTTAGGTCGTAAATTATCTTTTTAGTCAAAGGGACATCTCCTAAACCTGTCTTTTCATCACACTTATTATTCGTAACATTCTTTTTTGAAATTGCTATAATAATTAATAATTACCTCTTTTTCCAAAGAGTTGCCTGTTCCCTGCTATAAATTAATATAGCACTAGACAAAAAGGTTAGGACTTCCTTAATAAGCTGAAACAATGAAATATTAAGAATCAGCCTTTTGCGATAAAGTTCCACATCCCAAATAACCATGAGCAACAGTATATTAGACGATCGCTTTTTTACCAGACCCACCGATGGTCAAATTTTCTCATTTCCCATATTAATAGTGGGTGGTTCCACTGCAGCATATTCAGCTACCCTGGGTGCATTAAAAGCGGGTGCTAATGTTTGCCTCGTGCAACCAAAACAAATATTAGGCGGACAATTTACTACCCAAGCATTACCTGCTTCCACCCAAACCCGTTGTGGAACCCGCGGGCTCGGCCGATGGCCGCCGACGAGGCGATCCGGGCGAGGGCGGCCCGGAGCGAGGCCGGGGCGGCCCTAAGGGGATGCGCGGGTAGGTGGTTAGGTGGGGCTCCACCGGTTGCGGTAGTCGATGAGTCGGGCGGTGATGAGGATGGTGGTGGCGAGCTGGAGCGCGGCGTGGCGGTGGATATTCTTGCGGTCGGTGCTGCGGCGTAGCTGCCCGTAGTTCGACCACCAGGAGT
>NZ_JAAHGK010001313.1:0-2073 GCF_010672505.1 Okeania sp. SIO2B9
TGTCATCTAAATTGGTTAATGGTAACAATAATGTATTTGCACCTAAATACCTGTGAACATTTATTAACTTCAGACAATCTTCATTGCTCAACTTTGATAATACACCTTCAGACATTAACAAATTCTATAGACTTTCATCAATTGATTTTTACCGACACCAGATTTCAGTGATGTACTCAATAAGTCCTCCACTAATTAACTCAATAGAGTTAAATCTAAACGCTCCTGTTGATTTGCCCACTGAATAAATTTGCCTACATATTTTTTGTAAGTGTCTGTTAGATTTTATCGCATTTATCTGAGTGTTTTATGATTTAGAAAATACCAAGCTTTACTAATCATAAATTCTGCTTCTACCTCTTGACCTTCTGAGTGAGTATTCAATAGTTTGAGCCATGTTTCTAGAATCTCAACAGGAAAACCTTTTCCTATAGTTTTATCCAGAAAAATCTTCCGTTTTATATAGTCCTCGTAAAGAAAAAAGGAACTCAACTTTCTCTAGATAAGTCTCTAGATAATCTTTCAAGCTATTATTTGGGACTTTCCTTGAGGTTAAAAATAATTCAAACGGATCTAGAGGTTTATCTGAAAATTTGTCAGAGACTTATCCGTAAATTTGCTTGGGGATTTATCTTGAAAATATAGAGAATTAAACCATTGATAAACTGCCATAAAATTATCTGTCTGAAACTTAACTCTCTCTTCTAGAAAACTGATGCTCTTTTCAATCATAGATTCCAATAGTGGCAAACTTTGTTCATAGGTTGATGAGTGTAATTCTAGACAAGTCATATAAAGCTTACTAGCTTCATAATTAGTAATATCATGTCCGGTTGAACAGTTATAAATAAACGACTAAGGAATCAGGAGTCAGGAGGGAAGAAAGAAGAAGTAAAGAGAAACTTTTTTTTATCACTAATTATCCGGACATGATATAAGTTCTAAACCATTAGCAATCTCAGGAATATGGAAAATACCTCTCTATTTTTCTAATAAATATAAATTCAAAGAATCTAGTGCATCAGGAAAATTTTTCTGCCAATATTGCTTTAAATTACTTTGATTAAAAGTTTCTATATCTAGAATAGGAAAAAGTTGTTCGATCAACAGATTTTTAAAATTATCCCTCGTGATTTCTCCAACTAATGCCAAACCCGTAAATGTATTGAAGAACTATCTAGCTTAACTATTATTTGTGCCCACTTACAGTATTCAGGGTCAACCTAACCTATAGCTAAAGATATTTTATTATGTGCATTAGTAGGGAGGAAAAGGAAAATACTATAGAGAATTAATAAGTAATTAGTCTTTTTCCTCTTGTTCGCCAGTAAGCAATAGTCTTTTACCATTCAAAATTACTGCTAGTGCTTGAAGCGAAATCTTTTTCACATATTCGGGAAGCTCTTCACAAAATTTTTCTATTGGAATCTTTACTTTTTCATCTTTTGGTAATAAGTTAAAAAAGCTTTATTTTCCCAAAATTCAGTAATTTTTCTCATAATGATCAGGCAAATTGACATCACTGAAAGTTGGTATTGATATATCATTCAAAGCTACTAATAACCAAAAAAATCGGGTAGTGCTAAACAAGTAATGATTGATTATAGTGATGAATAAAATACCAAATTGCACCAATATGATTTTCCACAGATTTAGAAAAAGACAAAGTTTTTCGCACTAGCCTGGATACCCTTTGTCTTAAGAAGATTCACATTTTGGACAGGTCGGCATAGATGGACAACACTAACTTTTACTCCTCTATCATTACATATTGAGCACTACCAAAAATCGATTGTTAAATTCAGCCATTTCTGCTTCAGAAAAAAAATATAACGGTGCTGGAAAAATGAGAGGTTTCCATTCAACAAAGGTGTTTTTTTATCCCGACTACTAGCAAGAGCAGCTTGAGTAAGTATAATTTGTTTTTCTGGCAAAATAGAAGTATTATTCCCACAAATTTCTACAGCTTGGCGATTATGATCGCTACTTTAAATTCCCCAAAAGTAATAATTTTTTTTATGTATATCTTCCAGCTATGAGATATTATTCTTTAAACTTTCACTGTGCGAAACA
>NZ_JAAHGK010001314.1:0-2072 GCF_010672505.1 Okeania sp. SIO2B9
CTGAGGAAAACGAGATTGAAATAAATTCCATTCTCGTTTTCCTCAAACAGAAATTGCTATCCGAGTTAGAGGTCAAGGAAGATTTAGACGGCCTCGTAAATCTTCAAAAGTAAGAATTATTGCCATAGTTGGTAAGAGTGATGGTATTAATACACAGTTGGATTTAGAAGTAATTTAAAAGTTAAAAGAAAAGGGTGCAGAGGTAAGATTTTTAAATCAACCAACACAGGAGATTTTATCTGATACTTTGCGGGAGGAACCTGGTTATCATATATTGATTTTTGCCGGGCATAGTTGTAGTAAAGAAGATGGTTCAATTGGTTGGATTTATTTGAACGAACGGGATAAATTAAGTATTAAAGAATTTAAAAATTCTTTGAGATATGCAATAGATAATGGGTTGCAGTTGGCAATATTTAATTCCTGTGATGGTTTGGGTTTAGCAAATCAGTTAGCGAAGCTTGGTTTATCACGAATTATTGTTATGCGAGAACCTGTTCCTGACCTGGTGGCAGTTAAATTTTTAGAGTATTTTTTTGCAGAATTTGCGAATAATCAATCTCTGTTTAAATCTATGAGAATAGCTCGAGAAAGATTAGAACATTTTGAGTCTGAATATCCAGGGGCAATGTGGTTACCCACTCTTTGTATTCAAGAAACAGCTTTGTCTCATCCTTTGAGTTGGCAGCAGTTAATTTCTTCCAATTTATGGCAGAAAGTTATCAATAAATTTAAGCTGCCTTTAGGACTAACGACAGGAATTTTATTGGTAATTTTGGGGATAAATTTAGTTAAAAATCAATTCACTGAAACTAAGGTTATCGGGATACAACCAGCAATTTTACAAAATATTAGTCAGGGGGAAAAGTTGTTAATTTCTTCCGAGAAAAATCCGGCAAAAGAAGAAGGAATTGAAAAATTTTATAATGGTAACTTTGCTCAGGCGATCGCTCAATTTCGCCAGTCTCTCCAAGTCAAGAAAAATGACCCGGAAACTTTGATTTATTTGAATAATGCAATTGCTCAACAAAAATCTGATACTAATATTGGGCAAAAGATAGAAATAGCAGTTAGCGTTCCTATTAGTCAGGAATCAGATATTTCCCAGGAAATTTTGCGAGGAGTTGCTCAAGCTCAAAGCGAATTTAATTGTGGTTTACCGGAAATTTCTCTGGCTATTAAAGATACTGAAAATCAACTAAATTGCTCTGGTAGTTTCAATGGTAAATTTTTAAAAGTTACTATTGCTGATGATGAATATCTGCCAGAAACTGCCGAAAAAATTGCTCAAACCTTAGTAGCAAAGGAAGAAATTATTGCCGTTATTGGTCACTCTTCTAGTGATATGACTTTACAAGCAGGAGAGATTTATAACAAAGCAGAATTAGTAGTAATTTCTCCTACTAGCACTTCTATTCTTTTGAAAAATTTCGGTAAATTTGTCTTGAGAGTTGCACCAAACGATCATCTAGCAGCTCAAACTCTATGGAATTATTTGGAACGACAAAATTGGGCAGATAAAAAAATAGCAGTTGCCTATATACCTGGTAATATTTATAGTCAGTCTTTAACTAAAGAATTTAATAAATTACTGCCAGAAAAATTCGTATATAAGTGCAATATTTCGTCCGGGAATTTTAGTGCCAGTGACTGTGTAGAAGAAGCACAAAATCGAGGAGCAGAAATAATGTTTTTAGTTCCAGCTACAGACAGAACTTTGAGTAATGTTATCGGCATCATTAATAATGCTAAAGGATTGAAATTATTGGGTGGAGATTCTATTTATAATCCCAGGGTATTAAAAGATGCAGGTCAACAAGCAGACCGAGCAAATTTAACTCTTGCTATTCCTTGGCATCGTCACCCTAACTCCCAATTTAGTCAAACAGCTCAAAAGTTTTGGAATGCGGAAATTAATTGGCGTACTGCTAAATCTTATGATGCGACTAAAACTATTATTAAAGCTGTAGATGAAATGATGGGTAATTATTCTCGTAAACAGTTACAAAGAATCTTATCTAATCCCAATTTTTCCTGTTACTCCTTCTAGGGAAAAATTGGGATTAGATAAG
>NZ_JAAHGK010001315.1:0-2072 GCF_010672505.1 Okeania sp. SIO2B9
ATCCACTTCAATACAAGACATGGCGATATGAGAATACTAAGACCTAACTATACAGGTTTTCCTCAAAGGAGAGAGATTTCATTTAGAGAAACTTCTGGATACAACGAGCAATGCAAACTATCTCTATGGTCTAAGACTAAAAAGGATAAATATACATTAGAAGAAATTAAACCAGGATATCCTTATTTACCAAAACCAGATGCAACTGAAGCAAAAAAGATTAAAAGTCCTGCTCAAGTATCAAGCCTTGATAATGGTAATTTTTCCGCCCGTTATTGTTCTACTTTTTCATATGAGGAAACAACTTATTGTATAGTTTTAGCAATAGATGGAAGGACAAGAACCCGTAACCAATATAAAGAATTAGGCAGACAAGGCGATAGTAGGTCTGGAATTAAATTATCCTCTCAAAGAGGAACTTTTATTTCATCTGAAGGTGTGAAAATTTGTTCTTACAATAAAATTTTTGAGCATGAATCATTAAAAGAATATTCTATACTTGCAGACACTAAAGTTCAATACCATTATATTTTGCTCATTAATGGTAGTTTTAATATGGTGACAAATAGAAATTCTTTGACTGATGCTTCTAGACAAATTTTAAAAGACAATTCCTTCCTGAAAAATATTAAAAAGTTTCTAGATGAAGCAAAAAGACAAGTTCCTGTTTTTTGTGAATTGATTGAAAGATTAAACAAAGAAAATCAAGAAGCAAAATTAGAAGCGTATACTCAAAGGTTAGACAAGCTTAAAAAAGATATTAAAAATCGAACAAGATTTAAAGTTAACAACATAGAGCAATTAAAAGATAAATGGATGATACAACCAGAAATAGGAGAAGAACATTGGGTTGGAGCATTATATACAATGTTTTCTCACTTAGTTACTATCGATTTACCTTATGCAGAATTATGGGTACGTCCAAGAACTTTTTGTGGTGTTGGTCTTGATAGTATAGCAGTTCCATTAAAAGAAAATAGTTTCAAAGACACAGTTCACATAGGACTAGAATATAAATACACTTTTTCCTCGACAGATGAATATAATCATCCCTTTATTGTGACTAATTTTATAGTTTGTTGGATTCTCTCTATAGCAGAAGAGAGAGAACAAATTCAGGATGCTTATGGCTATTTTGGATATGTATCTTTCACAGAAGAATTAAATGATATTGGTTATGAAATAGTTGATATTGAAAGTCAAACAGGTGAAATTCATAACCAAAATATTAAAGTAATTAGCCTCAAAAAATTACTCGATCATACTTTTGATTGTCAATGGACTACTCCTCCAAAATAAGCACTTCATCACATCTAAAACTTAACCTTTTTTGCTTCTGGATAGTTAGTCGTATTTGCTGC
This sequence comes from Okeania sp. SIO2B9, assembly GCF_010672505.1. NCBI lineage: Bacteria > Bacillati > Cyanobacteriota > Cyanophyceae > Oscillatoriales > Microcoleaceae > Okeania > Okeania sp. SIO2B9. The sequence continues at coordinate 1,362 of NZ_JAAHGK010001315.1, forward strand.
GGAGTATATTTCAAAGATTTTCTGATTATCTGGCCATGAAAATGTTCTAGGCGATCGCCCCATCCCAAAAAGACACCTTGAGGTATTTCTCAAATTCAAACATTAGAACAGCTATAGCACTATAGTTATTCACTAGACAGGACTTAGGTCAAAGCACTATATATAGTAGATAAAAACTATAGCACTATGGTAAATATAGTGGTTTTATCGGAAAAATTCCTTAGTCCTGACTAGAAGATTTTTCGATTATCTAGCCAGAAAAATTTTCTAGGCGATCGCCTCTTCCCAAAAAAACACCTTCAGGCATTTCTCAAATTCAAACATTAGAACAGCTATAGCACTATAGTTTTTGATTGAAAGCTCACAAAATGTAAATGACTGCCATGAAAAAACTATAACGTTTGAGTTTAGATACTTCCACTGCGCACGGCATCATTGTGAACGCCACCAAAAAATGGAGAGTGAGGTAGGTGGGTAGGAATAAATCTCCCCTTCACCCACAATAGTTGGAGGCTCACAAAATGTGAGTGACTGCCATCAGAAAACTATAACGTTTGAGTTTAGACACTTCCACTCCACAGTCAATCATTGTGAACGCCACCAAAAAATGGAGAGTGAGGTAGGTGGGTAGGAATAAATCTCCCCTTCACCCACAATAGTTGGAGGCTCACAAAATGTGAGTGACTGCCATCAGAAAACTATAACGTTTGA
>NZ_JAAHGK010001316.1:0-2071 GCF_010672505.1 Okeania sp. SIO2B9
AACTAATTAAACGGACATGATATTACGGATACTCAAGAGACCATCCCTGTGAACTGAAGCAACTTATATTTTCTCTGATGTTCAGTGGCGATGGGAATTTAATTAGATGTCTTATTTTTCTTTTAATCCTTATTCCTGATTTCTTTTTTTCTATCTATACTTTTCTGCCAATCAATAAATAAGTTTTCATTTCACCCTTACCTTTAACTACTATGGAACCGCGTTCCTTAAAAATATACTGATTATGTAAGAGATCGTAAGTTTTTGTCGAAACTTGAATCGTACCGGGAATTCCATGAGATTCCATGCGACTGGCAGTATTCACTGCATCACCCCAGAGGTCGTAAATATACTTTTTCGTGCCAATGACCCCAGCAACAACAGGTCCGGTGTTAATGCCAATGCGGATACAGAGTTCAAAATTATGCTGTAAATTAAATTTGCTGATTTCTTGTTGCATATCAAGAGCCATTTCTGCAGCAGCTTTGGCATGGTCTGCTCGTGGAGTAGGTAGACCACTAGCAACCATGTAAGCATCTCCGATAGTTTTAATTTTTTCTAACCCGTGGCGATCGCTCAACTTATCAAATTCTGAAAAAATTTTATTGAGCAATATTACCAAATCTTCCGGTAGAATTTTTTCTGAGAGTTGAGTAAAACCAACAAGATCAGCTGAATTAATCCTGATGAAAAATCTTAATCCAGAAAGCAATTTGAGAAATTTTTTCGATTCTCAAGATTTACCTTTAGAAAAGCAAAATATTTTTCCAGGAGAAGTATTCAGTCATCCTGTTAATTTTGACACAGGTATTCGACATTTATTACCACGATATGATGAAATGTTGGATGTCATAGTGCGTTGTGTGCAAAAAAATAGCGATCGCATTTTGGAACTTGGTTGTGGTACTGGGGAACTAAGTTTAAAGCTATTACATAAATATCCTAACGCACAGATAGTAGCGGTGGATTATTCTCCACGGATGCTAGAATTTGCCCAAACTTAAGATTGATGCTGCTGGGTATACAGATAGATGGACTGAAATAGAAATGGATTTTGGTGAGTGGGCAAATAACGCTGATTTATCATCCCCTATTGGTGATGGTTTTAATGCTTGTGTATCATCTCTCGCTATTCATCATCTGAGCGATAGTATGAAATTAAAATTATTTCAAAAGATTAGAAAAAGCTTAAATTATGGAGGTTGTTTTTGGAATGCCGATCCTGTTTTGCCTGCAACTACAGAATTAGCAGAGGTGTTTAAACATATACAGCAGGAGTGGGCAATAAGTCAAGGAACTACTTTAACAGAAGTTCATGCCAAAATGGGTACTAGCAATTCTTATGGTTATTCTAATCAAGACCAATTAGCTAGTTTGTCTGCCCATTTGGAGATGTTAACAACAGCTAATTTTATACCTGTAGCTGTTCCTTGGAAATATTATAAATTTGCAGTATTTGGTGGTTTTGTTTAGAATGATTTCTGTGTTTAATATAATATCCGTTTAATAGTGATATGGAAAAAATATATTAAATGCTGAATGGTTACATAAAAGTAGGAATTTTCAGCAATGATTTGAATTATTGAAAGTTATATTGAAGAAGGCTTTAGGCTTTAGGTGAAAACAGCTTACCCTGCTACTTAAAACCTAACACCTTTAGAGTTTAACAAGGATAAATACTGACAATTATCAAGTAAAATACCTCTGTTTTTTTATAGAATTGCCAACTTATCAGTTGCCTTAATTAGAGCATTTATAATTCCTGGTTCAGAAACTGAATGTCCTGCATCTGGCACTACGATAAATTCAGCTTCCGGCCAAGCTTGATGTAACTCCCAAGCTGATACCATCGGACAAACAATATCATATCTTCCTTGTACGATTACTCCTGGGATATGCCGAATTTTATAGACATTTTTTAATAACTGTTCTTCATGTTCAAAAAAACATTTGTTAATAAAATAATGACATTCTATTCTAGCAAAAGCTAAAGCAAAATAACTATCCCCAAACTGTTGTGATACGTTTGAATTTGGAATTAATTTACTGGTACTTCCTTCCCAAATTGACA
>NZ_JAAHGK010001317.1:0-2069 GCF_010672505.1 Okeania sp. SIO2B9
CCTTACGGTTTAGTCCAGTCAATGCCCGCACTGAGGCGGTCTTCTTTTAGCACCCGATTCAGATCTAACATTGTCCCATCTCAAACACCCTATTAACTTTACTTTACCTTATAAAGCGACAAGTCTATTAACCTCCTCACAACCCACTACGAAAATTTAAAAGATGCCAAATCTACTCATGCTGATTCCATCAAAACAAAAATCCCCATTTCTCAAACAGACCGCAAATTCCTAGAAAATCTCATCTACAATAATGCCCTAGAAATTTGTATCGACGGTCTCAATGAATTCACCCCCGACACCCGCACTAAAATTAGTTATTTTGTCGAGCGTCATTTCCGGGGTCATATTCTCCTAGCAACACAACCCCTAGATTGGATTTCACCATTTATTCTCTGGTGAACTAAAGGTAATGCCCAACTACCCTTTTCTTCTGGAATGTAAGCCAAAGTACTGTATCCAAAAACTACCCCTATTGGTTGATTGACTCTTATTCTACCTGGAGTATGTTCATAAGTTCTTTCTTGAAGGGTAACTGCGTCTGGTCGCAACCAACCACTATGGTCTCCTACTAATAATGGTCTTTGATTCAATGTTATCTGTTTGATATAAACTTCCATCAATTTGTATCGTGATGGATAAAAATCTTCTAGAGTTTCGTAAACACTATGCCATCGTCGGCGAAATACTGGTGACAAAGATAATTCTGCTAGAGAATTAGGACTAGGGCTTAATATTGCTGCATCAGTAAGTTCAAACACAGCATCCTTCGCATTTTCCAACAGATGATATACTTAATTACGGAATAATTTTAACTTCAAATCAGGATAATTTTAACTTCAAATCAGGCATTTTGGCCAGATAATTTTTATTTAATGCCTGATTTTACCTGAAATAATTACCGACAAAAGGATTTGACGAGTAGAAGTTAGATAAGTAATACTAATTCGTATTACTTGTGGTTAGAAAATTACTCAGCTTCTCCAAAAGGCTAGACATGAGTATCATCCTTGTCTAGCTATTCAATCATAAAATTTGTACAGACTCAGTTTTAATCTCTAATAAATTTATCAGTTTAGCATCATTTGTCAATAACTTGGCATTCAATAACTGTGCTGTTGCTGCCACAATAGCATCAGGAAGTTTCAACCTGTAACTTTTCCGTAAAGCGATCGCTAAATCTTTAATTTGACTCTCAATACCAACTATTGTTATTTGAGCCAAAAAATTACGAATTTGTATTTCCTCAACTGGAGTCAAACTGGGATAAGAGAGTAACTCTATTTCAGTAATTATAGAAATAAAATATCTACCACCAGGTAGAGGGTTAACTAACCGCCCGCCTAAATAATACAAATGTGGTTTTGTATTTAGCACAATTAAATTTTCTGTCACTACCATTCATCCCTAATTTGTTGTTGATATTCCAAAGGGTCTATACTTAATTTTATTGTGCCTGCATACTCAGCCAAATCTACCTTTTGTTCTTCCACTTTTAACTCACAAGCAGCCAATAACTTTTCAATTTCTTGCCAGTCTTGATAGTCAATCAAAACTGCTACAGGGCGCATAGTTTCATCAGTAACTATTTTCTTCTTAAAATTCCGCATAATTTTCTCCTAATCTATGGATAAACTTTTCAAATAGCTAGGGAGAATGGTATTCGCCCTTTCTATATGTAGAGTCCCTGCGTAAGTCCTGATATCTCCAGGACTTACGCAAAAAAGGAAATTATACACCATTTGTAGGGGCGTTAACGATAGTTATGCTTCGCATAACTATCGTTAACGCCCCTACTAGATGTGATGGTTTTGCGTAAGTCTTGATATCTGCTTCATAAAACTGATACAAAGCGTCACATAACGTAACAAATTGATGTTTACTTCCTGCTTCTGCTGAGGCCGTCGGCGGTTACTCATCCACAGGCATTAACGGTCAAGCTAACCGCATCTCTACACTCTATACTTACATTTAAGTCTTTGTCAATTAACATAACTAAAAAAGTCCTCAAACCCTTACTACGCCGTTTTAGCGTAGGAAGCGGGATTTCAGGATAGGTCTACGTCTAT
>NZ_JAAHGK010001318.1:0-2068 GCF_010672505.1 Okeania sp. SIO2B9
AGATATCTGTTTCGGTGGAGAAATTGAACCAGACCCATCCTATGATTTTCAGGATGATAAATAATTTCAAAAACAAAGATAATTCCAGTATGAATTCGGTCTTTAAATCTTAATTTCAGTAGTTAGTGTAAATATTACGCTAACTTTTTTTGTCCAAAGTCCTATATTTATTGGACTTATATCATATCCGCTGAATAGTGTAATAAAAAACTTTCTTCTTTTTTCCTCCTGACTCCTGATGACTGACTCCTCCGTAGCTCGTGTACTTATGGTATAAAAAGAAAACGTAGAAATGTTCTCCAAAATATCCCTGTATATTATAAAGTCTACTATTCAACATGAAAAAAACTCTATTTTTAAATCCCCCTTCCTTTGATGGTTTTGATGGAGGTGCCGGAGCTAGATACCAAGCAAAACGGGAAATTACTTCTTTCTGGTATCCCACTTGGTTAGCTCAACCTGCTGCTCTAGTTCCTGGAAGTAAATTGGTAGACGCTCCTCCCCATAACCAAACAGTGGAAGATGTGCTGAAAATTGCTAAAGATTATGAACTGGTAATTATGTACACCAGTACCCCTTCCCTCCCCAATGATGTTAAATGTGCAGAGGCAATTAAAACTCAAAACCCTGAGACACAAGTAGGTTTTGTTGGCGCTCATGTGGCAGTTTTGCCTGAAGAAACTCTTAAAGATAATCCAATTATTGATTTTGTCTGTCGCAACGAATTTGATTATACCTGCAAAGAATTATCCGAAGGAAAATCTTTTGCAGAAATTAAAGGGTTGAGTTTCCATGATTCTCAAGGCAATATTCACCATACACCAGAACGAGAATTGATTCACGACTGGGATACAATGCCTAGTGTTTTTCCGGTTTATGCAGAACATCTAGATATTCGTAAATATCTAATTGGTTATTTACTCGATCCCTACATCTCCTTATATACAGGTCGTGGTTGCCCTGCTAAATGTACTTTCTGTTTGTGGCCACAAACTATTGGCGGACATCAATACCGGGCTAAAAGTCCCGAAGCAGTAGGGCAAGAAATGGCAGAAGCAAAAGCTATTTGGGGCAGCTCTGTGCGAGAATACTTTTTTGATGACGATACCTTTACTATTGATAAAAAACGAGCGATCGCTATTAGCGAACATTTGAAACGACTGAAGCTAACCTGGAGTTGTAATGCTCGTGGAAATTTAGATTACGATACTCTTAAAGAATTGAAAAATAACGGTCTGCGTTTGCTGTTGGTAGGTTTTGAATCTGGAAATCAACAAATTTTGGATGGAGTCAAGAAAGGAATTAAGTTAGAAGTCGCCCGCAAATTTATGGAAAATTGCCATAAGTTGGGGATTAAAGTTCATGGAGCTTTTATTCTCGGTTTACCCAATGAGAGTAGGGAAACTATTGAGGAGACTATCCGTTTTGCTTGTGAAGTAAACCCCCATACAATTCAAGTCTCGATCGCTTCCCCCTACCCTGGAACAGAATTATATAGTCAAGCTCAGGAAAATGATTGGTTTACTGGCGATGCTTTGGTTGCTAATTCTGGAATTCAGATGTCATCGTTACAGTATCCTAATTTGTCAGGTAGTGAAATTGAAGATGGAGTAGAGCAGATGTATCGTCGGTTTTATTTTAGACCGAAGTCAATTATTCCTATAGTTGGTGAAATGCTAGTAGACCCGCAAATGTTAGTGCGTCGTTTGCGTGAAGGTAAAGAATTTCTTTCTTATCTGAGAGAACGTCATCAGAGAGCAGCGAGTCATTAATTGGCTAAAAGAAGTCAGATTAATCTACCTGTTTCTCAGTCAAAGCTTTATTCTAATTTTCTTTCTTCTAATTTTTTCAGAAATGCTGTGTTGTTACCACGCACCAGCATCAATTAGTACGATTCCAGGTCGATAACCTCTATCTAAACTACGCTGCTTCATAAAACCGACATAAAACGTCATATAGTCAGGACTTACGCAAAGACACTATATATAGCGCATGGTAAATAGAGCGATTGCTGACGCAAAGCTCCGCTAACGCTATAATTTTTTTCAGCGATCGCCCAGTATTTCTA
>NZ_JAAHGK010001319.1:0-2066 GCF_010672505.1 Okeania sp. SIO2B9
AACTATATGATAAAAGCAAATACTCTCAAAAAGGTACTTAAACTTATTTGTTCCATTAGACATCTCCTCCAAAAGACGGAACAGGGTTAACGAAGTCAGAAGTCAGAAGTCAACCCACCCCTCGCCCCTCCCCCTCCCAGGAGGGGAAGTCAGAAGTTATTTTTGTAATACCAATTTGAAAAAAGAATGTTACGAATAATCAGCGTGATTAAAAGATTTTAAAAGAGATGTCCCTTTGACAAAAAAGATAATTTATGCCCTAAAAAAATGGTATTAAAGCCATTCCTATACGACTCCTGACTCCTAAGAAATATCCTAGCTATTTGTAGCAAAAATTTATCAATTTGGTATAACGGGGATTTGAGCAAGCCTCCAAATAATTGCGAATTGCTATAACTGATAGCTGGTAGCTAACTGCTGAATACTTACCTACTTTAAATGCTCACTCAAACGTTCTGCTAATACTTTATTGTTTGGTTCCTTGATAAATGTAAAATGATTGCCAGGAACCATAACTACCTCCATATCAACTACATCTAAAATAGCATACATTTCTACCCAAACTAATTGCGGATCTATTCCATGAGGATGCTTTTCTTCCGCACGAAAGACTGTTACTTTACCGGAATAAGGCCGACGTTTATAACTATAAGTTGCCTTCAAAGTGCCAATAATTACATCAATAAACCGCCGATTTTGTTCGCGAGTCGCTTCCTGGGGAAATAACTCTAATTTTTCCGCTTTATCAATAATAAACTCTATTTGCTCCTCTGAACTTAGCCCAATTAATTCATCCTCGCTAACTAAATTAGTTATACCAAACATTCCTCCAAAATAACGACTTAATACACCCCTCATGTACAAATTATCAATCTTTTTATTGTGGTCTAATAGAATAGGAACCCAAGGATCTAACAAAGCCAATAAACTAACTTTTTGCCCTTGTTGAAGTAACTGCTGTGCCATTTCAAAAGCAACAACTCCACCAAAAGACCAACCACCAATTTGATAAGGCCCTTCTGGTTGAAATTCTTGAATAGTTTTGATATAGAACTCAGCCATATCTTCCACATTTGTGAAGATTTTTTCTCCTTCATTAAACCCCTGTGCTTGTAAGCCATAAAAAGGTTGATTATTACCTAAATAACGGGACAATTCTTGGTAATAAAATACATGACCTCCCGCCGGATGTACGCAGAAAAATGGTTGCTTATTTCCCTGAGTTTGCAGCGGAACTAGAGAAGAAGAAATAACTTGATTTTCTCCTCGGATTAAACTTGCTAAATCTTCAATTGTGGGATTAGTAAACAGAGTAGATAAAGGTAATTGTTTGGCAAACTTTTGCTGAATTTTTGCCATTAAGTTAACTGCTAAAACAGAATGACCTCCTAACTCAAAGAAATTATTTTTAATTCCCACCGGATTAATATTGAGAATATTTGACCAAATTTCTGCTAACTTCCCTTCAATATCATCTCGTGGTGCAACAATATTATTACTCTCACTAAAACTAGAAATATCTGGTACAGGTAAAGCACGACGGTTAACTTTCCCATTCGGAGTTAACGGTAGTTGTGACAAAACCACAAAAGCTGAAGGCACCATATACTCTGCCAACTTTTGTTTTAGATATTGTTTGAGTTGCGACACAATTTCTTGATTTGCCTCAGTTTCGGGCACAATATACGCTACTAAACGTTTATTACCAGGATTATCTTCCCTTGCCAAAACTACTGTTTCTTTAACAGTGGGATGTTGACTGATAGTCGTTTCAATTTCTCCGATTTCGATCCGAAAACCTCGAATTTTGACTTGGTTATCGATGCGACCAATAAATTCGATATTACCATCAGGAAGATAGCGAGCTAAATCTCCTGTTTTGTATAGTCTGCTTTTTCCTCGATCGCTAAACGGATTGGAGATAAATTTTTCCGCAGTCAGCTCCGGACGATTAAGATAACCATTTGCTACACCAACTCCACCAATATATAGCTCCCCAGGAACACCCATGGGAAGTGGTTGTAGATCGCGACTAAGAATGTAGAGTTGATTGTTAGCAATAGGAC
>NZ_JAAHGK010000132.1:0-9047 GCF_010672505.1 Okeania sp. SIO2B9
TGTTTACAACTAAAAACAATAGTTGTAATCAACGCCAATGGCAGGATGATGTTTTTTTTCATTTTTGGTGTTTTTAGATTTTTATAAAATTATGGAATAATAAAGGTGATGTCAACTAAAGTACAACTTTCCTAGAGAGAAGTAAAGATAATAATAATTAACATTAACTGGGCTGCTAATTAGTACAAAGTCATTTGGCCAGTGTTAATTACTTAATAACTGAAGTGTTACCTAAGTATAGCATTTGGCAACATTTAGATAGGCAACAGAAATACTACTTCATAAATTAGACTGTTATTCCAAGATTTAAGTCTATGCTCACATTAGAAAACTAGCTTCAGAACTATATATAGTTTCAAAATTATCATCAGTAACTTGTCTTAAACAGAATGTTAGATCTGCGGCTCCAAAATTAGAGTTAATATCATAGGCAAAATATGCTTCAGATAAATCTAAAAATCCAGAGACAAAAGAAAACTCTTCGCTACTTGCAATTAATCCTAGAAAGTTGCCATTTCTAAATACAGCTTCTCCAAATAATAAATCAGCGTTGCTATAGTCAAAATTTAAAAAACTCAAGTCAAAGTTATCAAGTTTTATAAATTCTATGCCTTTGCCAGTTAATTTCGAGCCATTAAAACTGAAAGACCCGTAATAGTTATTCCCGGTAGCAGGTCCACGATGAGGAGATACCTCAAAATCGTATTTAATAGTATTTGTCTCATTACTTTCACTCATAATGGCACAACCAAGCCTTAGACTTGTGCTGGTAGATCTGAGTTTGTGATTTATATTAGCCATTATTATTTTTCTTGAGGTAATTTTTTAATTTGTTCAGAGATTTTACAAAACAATATTTCTAGGTTTGATATTATCAAAGCCGAAATCAATTTTAGTTGGGCGACATTTATTTATATCTAGTCAATATTCATATTTTTATGATCAACAATAAATTTTAATTTTGGATTAATTTTTTATTAATATTTAGGTCAAAAATATCAATTTTTTGTCAATATTTCAAGTAATATTTGTGGATTTTCTATGCATATTTATTGAGAGATAATGTTTTTTTGTGATGATACATTTTCTTTTTTGGCGTTGCTGAGAGGCGGGATGAATCTTTTTTGAACAGGTAAATCTCATGCTTAATACTTCATACTTCTTTTTTGTCCAAGCATACAATTCATCCCACAAATATGCAACGCCTCTTTTTTAGTTTAGCTAAATTAAAAATAATTGGTATGCAGAGCTATTCTCAGTGTGGTTGTGTATAAAATTTATAGGGACTTTAGAATCAGAGAATAGTGGTCAGAGTTTCAGATTTTATTATCTATTTTTTAATTTTTTACAAATTCTGCATTGATTACTATACTATAGCAATGTGCGCTGGCATATTGACAAATTACAATAACTGTCCAATAGCTATAAGTCTTATATTATCGGTTTTTTATTCCCCCTTCCGGAGCTGTTGCCTGTTGCCTGTTGCCTGCGCACAGCGCTATAAATTGTAGTATGGTAGTCAACATCAATTAGTAGATTTTGCTGATAATCAGTAGTTAAAAAATTAATATTATATACTCTGCTTCAAGATGGAGAACAAATTTCTTTAATTTACGTCATTTGTAGTAAATAGTCATCTAATATTCACTTTGTCTAGATTCTAGGATCATAAAATTATGATTTGGTCTCGTTTTAATTCTCTCAATACTTATTTATTAGGTACTGCTACAGTAGCAGCAATTGTTATTAATATTTCGACAGCAGCAAATGCTAAAACGGCTCAAGAAGTGGCAGAAATTGCCATACCAATTACAGTCCAAATCAATAGTAACTTAGGTGATGGTTCGGGTGTTATTATTGCTAAAAATGGTAATATTTATACTGTCCTTACTGTTAATCATGTAGTAGAAGATTCTACTATTAAATATAGTATTAGAACTAATCTAGAAAAAGACTATTCAGTAGTAGAGGTAGTGAGTTTACAGACAAATGATGAAGAACCCGATTTAGCTATACTTAAATTTGAAACTACAGAAACATATCCAGTAGCGACTTTAGGTAATTCTGAACAATCAGTTATTGGTTCCCAAATATATGTATTTGGTTATCCTGCTACTGGCGGTTTATTTAACACTGAAAGGGCACCAGAATTATCTCCAGGATTAGTAACCAGTCGCCCTAAAAGTCGCCCGGAAGGTTATACTTTGCGTTATCAAGCTGTTACTTGGAGTGGGATGAGTGGTGGTCCAGTATTTGATTCTGATGGTCGCATTATTGGTATTCATGGACAAGGAGAATTTGGTTTTGCTCAAACTAATTCTGGAGATGTAGCGCCAATTAAAACAGGGTTTAATGCTGCGGTTCCTATTAATAGTTTTATCAGAAAATTATCTGATGCTGGTATTAATCCTTCAGACTTAATTTTGGATGATACTCCTACAGTTAGTTCTCCTGTTTCAACAATTAATCCTCAGAGCGCTGAAGGTTTATATTTTAGAGGTATAAGTTATTTGGATCAAGGGGATGCTTGGGAGGCGATCGCTAATTTTAATCGTGCTTTAGAAAAGCAACCTAATAATACCCCAGAAATATATTTTAACATGGGTATCGCCCGGAGTTTGTTAGTTAATCCTCACGAAATAACACGAAATCCGAGTTCAATCAAAGATTATACTAAAGCAATTGAACTGAATCCAGGGTATGCTGATGCCTATTATAATCGTGCTCATGTTTTTTATCAAAATAGTCTTATTTATCAAAAAATGGCAGATATAACCACAGCAAATGAACAACTTCAAAAAGCAATAAAAGACTTAGAAAAAGCAGCAGAACTTTATCAACAAGGTGGTAGGATTCAATCTTACCAAGACACCTTGATGTTTATTAAAAAGTTAAATAATTGAGAGTTAATCAGTAGGGAAATTATCTATATTCATTTAATCTTATCAAAGTTTAATTAGACTCTCAAACAAACATCTTTCGCGCTTCACTACTAAGTGATAGAAGACCTATTCCTAGTTGAGAATTGAGTTATTCTGTATTTTCTCGGTTTTATATCAAATCCGTTTAATTGGACATAAAAAAAATCTTCAATTGTCATAACTACGCTCATCTTTGTAATTCTTTCTTCTCCTGACTCCTGACTCCTGACTCCTGACTCCTCCTAACTTAACCATTCTATGGTTGTTTAACCGGATTTGATATTATATATGTCCGGATGATTAAGTGTAATACCAATTTTATAAATCTTTGCTACAAATAGCTAGGTTATTTCTTAGGAGTCAGGTAGGGGAGCCGTCGGATTGGCGACGTACAGGAGTCAGGAGTCAGAATGAATAGCTTCAATACAATTTATTAGGTCGTAAGTTATCTTTGTCGTCAAAGGAACATCTCCTGTAAAGTCTTTTGATTGATCTGATTATTTGTAACATTCTTTCTTTTTTTAAAATGGTATAATAAAAACATTAATATTATGTCTGGTAGCATCGGTATTGTATAGCAAAGGTAAGGAAAAAGGAAGAAGGAAGAGGGAAGACGGAAGACGGAAGAGGGAAAAGGGAGGAAGACTATTGAGCAAGAAAAAACCGAAATTTCTATTGTAGATATTTACCCTTGGGTTTACACAAACGATACTAACGGACATGATATTACCTCTCAATTTGGAATAAATGTCCCAAATTTCTGCTCCGATAGAGTGTTCGATTTTGAATTTATATCAAATCCACTCGGGTTCGGTATAAAAAAATGTTTCATCACAGCGCTATTGCCGCATCTTTTTTTATCTTCCCATCTCCCCACACTCCCTACACTATTAATCTAATTACACTGATGCTGCCGGATTTGATATTATTGCATAAGTTCTCTAATTTGACTTTCATGCTTAGCTTTAAGAGATTTAATTGTTGCTTGAAGTTCAGTATCATATTTTTGTTTTAATTCCTTGATTTTTTGCTGAAGCTGATTTTGATGTTGAGTAGTTATCGCTCCTATTGCTTCTAAGATAGATTCTTGATGAATTTCTTCTAGTTCTTTGATTTTAACTTGGAGCTTAGTTTGATGTTTTTCTTCTAAATGTTTAATAGTTTCTCTGACTTTTTGTTTATGATACTTCTTCAACCTGAAAATTTCTTGTTGATTTTTTTCTTCTAAATATCTGGTAATTTCTTTAATTTTTTGCTGATGAGTCTCTGATAAATATTGAATATTTTTGTGATATTTTACCTGCAAAAAATTGTTAATTTTTTGTTTTTTAAGTCGATGTTCTTGTTTTAACTCTACTATCTGCTGACAATATTTATCTGTCAATTCTCTAATTTTTTCTTGTGATTTTGCTTCAGCCGATTCTAAATTATGTATATGTTCTGCTTGTATTAATTTAATTTTATCTTGCAATTCTTTGTTGTGTTTATTTAATTGTTTTTCGGAGTTGACTTTTTCTCTCAATTTTTTCTGATATTTTACTTCTAAAGCTTTAATTTCTTCTAAGCTATGTTTGAGTTGTTGTTCAAGTTCTTCTTTTTGTTTAATCCTCTGTTGATAATCTATATTTAATAATTTAATTTCTTCTTGTTGTCCTTGCTCAAGATCATAGATTTGTTCATGGGTTTCTCGTAATTGTTTTTCATAGCTTTTCGCTTGTTTTTTTAACCGCTTTTCAAATAACCAGTAAGCACAACTTATCCCTAGCATAACACTGACAACTGTAACTACTATCAATGATGTTATAAGCATAATTTTAACTACCACTTACTTTCTCTGATGAGTACCCATAAATGACACTCCTAGAAACTGAATTTATTTTGAGTTTGATCGTACCATAAACTATAGATATTTTATATATACAGTACTTACGCAACGGCACTAATTATAGTGGTTTTATCAGCGATAATGACCAAACTATTACTATATGTAGCTTTACTCCGTAAGTCCTGATATAATCAATACAAAATAAAATGACAATGGAAAACCAGTCAACATCTCTCACTCCTACTCGTGCTCATGTTTTTATTTCCGGAAAAGTTCAGGGAGTCGGATATCGATTCTCCACATTAGAAACAGCAGTTAATATAAATGTCCGTGGTTGGGTGAAAAATCTACCTGATGGAAAAGTAGAAGCTGTTTTTGAAGGTAGCAATCAAGCTGTGGAAAAAATTATTAACTGGTGTTATAGAGGCCCTAAATCAGCTATTGTCAATGATGTGACTATAAAATATGAGCAACCCGAAGGACTTCAAAGTTTTGAAATTCACCGTTAAGCTAGGGAAAGAGAAAGAAGAAAAAAATGGAAATAACCATAGATATATAGCAGAAGGAAAAAGGAAGAAGGAACAAGGAGAAATCTGGCACTGAAACAGTGATCAAGTATATTGAAAACCAGACCGGAAAGTAACTACGGGTTAAAACCCGCGTGTCGTTATTCAACCAGGGATTAAAACACCCTGGCTAACTTCCTCCCGCCTGTTTTTCTGTTTAGTTACGCGATTGCACAAACTTTTCCAACCTTGCTATCCCTTTTTCTATAGTTGCTAAGTCAGTAGCGTAAGATATCCTAATGTGGTCATCTGCACCGAAAGCAATACCAGGAATAACAGCGACGTTTTGCTCTGCTAATAAAGCATTACAAAATTCTAGGGAACTGCTAGAAATTTTACTAATATTGACAAACATATAGAAAGCTCCTTCAGGTTTGCTACAAGTAATTCCTGGTATAGCATTCAATAAATCATAAATTACCTGCCGACGTTTAGCAAAAGCTTGACGCATTTTTTCCACACAGTCTTGAGATGACTCCAATGCAGCGATCGCTCCATACTGAGCAAAAGTACAAACATTTGAGGTACTATGACTTTGAATTTTGAGTGTAGCGTTAATCAATTCCATCGGTGCGGCCAAATATCCGATCCGCCAACCTGTCATAGAGTATGCTTTAGCAAATCCACTACTAATAATAGTATTGTTCAAAACATCTGAGTTGACTGCCCCAATACTGAGATGTTGAATATCATCATAAATAATCTTCTCATAAATTTCATCAGAAACTACTAAGATATCTTTTTCTACTATTACTTCTGCTAATGCTTTAACTTCTGCTGGACTATAAACCATCCCAGTTGGATTAGAAGGAGAATTAAGAACGAATAATTTTGTTTTGCTAGTAATAGCTTGGCGTAGTTGCTCTGGTGTAACTTTATAATTCGTCTGGGCATCAGTAGTCAAAATTACTGGCTCTCCACCCATCAGTTTGACCATTTCTGGATAACTTAACCAGTAGGGTGCAGGAATAATTACTTCATCTCCAGGTTCAATCAGTGCCATCATCAGATTAAACAGAGAATGTTTCCCTCCATTAGTGACAATAATATTTTCTGCTTTGTAGTTTAGGCTATTTTCCCTAGATAACTTTTGGGCGATCGCTTCTCTGAGTTTCGGTTCTCCCGCCGCTGGGCCATATTTTGTCTTCCCAGCATCCAGTGCTTTTTGGGCTGCTGCTTTGATATGCTCTGGGGTATCAAAGTCAGGTTCCCCGGCACTAAAACTACATACATCTATTCCCTCAGCTTGCATTGCTTTAGCTTTAGCTGAGATAACTAAGGTTAGGGAAGGTGGTACTTTGCCGACTCTTGCTGCCAGTTTCATTTTTTACTTTTTTTGAGCTACTGAATCTTTCATTTTATATTGGACAGATGATTCGGTTCAACCTAAACTATTGGGAATTGAAGAAGGAGACAGGAGACAGGAGACAGGAGACAGGAGGGAAATTACTTATGGATAGTCTTCGACAAGCCGCTCCGCATCTACCCTCCCCCAAGTAATTTTGAAAACGACCGTTGACGGTGGGGTATTAAATCCACAAATAAAATGATAATCACATTCAAACTTATCAATTTATAGCGCTAGGGAATAGCAAACTGTAAAAGGGTTTTAGAGGATATCTGAAAAGTTTTTTGATACTGAATTTTGCCCCCCGAGCAAGCCAACTTTGGGGGGAACAAGAGTCAATTTGCTTGCTCTAGTCCCCCAATTTTCGGGGATTTAGGGGGCGAGTGATGTAGCAAATAGGACTTCTCAGACAACCTCTTAGGATTATATAATCAGTGATAAAAAAAACTTTATCCCTTTTAACCTTTTCTTCCCTTCTGCCTTCTGCCTTCTGTTTTCTGCCTTCTGTCTTCCTTAAGGCATAACAAACTGAATCACACCCCACTGACCATTTGTTAACCACAAAGGATCTTCTTCATTTAATATTTCGATTTGACCGGGCTCTAAGCTAGTTGCTACTTCTGACTTTAAAGTACGCAAAGCTACAAATGGTGTAGGAAAATAATAAGCAATATCTGACAAAGGGGTAGTAAATAACCAGTGGCGATCGCCCAAGATACGGCGATAGTTAGCATCACCTTTAATCAAAACCAGACTGGCCTGAGCTAATTCCTCTCTCACAGACTCTGGCATTTCCCAAAAAGCTAGTGGCGCATTCCAAAAAAAGTCTTCTCGGCAAATTAAACGACCAGTACTAATATATTCTTGTAAGCGAGTTGCCAACATTTGTAAATTTTCTGAGACATCATTAGCTAAGATTTCTAGAGTGTAAAAGACATCTTGACTCATAGCATCAGAGACAAAAGTTGGATGTGCTTTCAAATGCAAATAAACAATATTGGCAGTTTGAGTAGATAAAAGGAAATCTATCAGGAAAAAATCGCAAACTAACTCAAAACCTGCATTATCTATAATTAAATCTATCCGTTGCCCCTGAATATGACTTAAATAGTCGATTAAATTGTAAGTATCATCTACTAATATGTGAGATTGTTGTTGTTGAAGGTCTCTAGTAGTCCGGTCTTCTGTTTCAACTGGCCATAAACTCAAATCGGCTTGATTTCCCCACAAAGCAGTTTGTAACAGAGCTGTGAGACAAATTTGATAACTCTGTTGTTTTGGTAGAGCAGTATTTAAACCATTGATGCGATCGCCTATTTCACGGATAGCAGCCATTGATTTTTCTAAACTTAAGCGTTTTTGGTAACCAAAAGGGTCTACTCCTTGCCAAATTCCAGGTACAAAATAATCCGTTGCCTCCAACAAACGTCGGAAAAAATAAGCTTCAGCAAAATAAAACGGTAAATCAAACCAACTTCTGCCTTCAAAAGACTCTAAGTAGGATGTCCAAGCTGCTACATCTGCTCCTTGGTCATCGATCGGTAGTCGCACCCATCCTTCAAATAAATCTACAGTTAGAGTCTCTAACTGTTGGACAATAGTTGGAGGAAAATTATTGTCTTTGATAACTCGTTCGATGACACCTGGTAGTCTACAGACCATTGTGTAATTAGCAAAGGTATTGTCTTCTGAAGGCATCACAGGTAAAGGCAATAGTAAGTCACTGGTTTCAAATTCAGTCATATATTTACAGGGAGTAGGGAGTAGGGAATAGGCAGTAGGATGAGCAAGCAACTTCCTCCGCCACCCCCTCCACCAAAACCACTAATAAACAAGTCTGAACCTAGCAATAAGGGACATAAACCTGCGCAGGATTAGACTCCTATCAAATGGGATTGTCAGCTTTAGCGTACAATTTCGTTCTATTACTACTACCCGTCACAAAACTGTACAACGCTGCACCTGGTAACGCGAACCTTGTATTTCTGCCAAGTTCGTTACTTTTATTAACAAATATTCTTTAATCCGCGTTAACTTATTTAGCTTCTCTAAATTCAACATTGTTAGTACTTCCGTAAAAAGTTTGACTTATTTGCCCTTTATTAGTGGCTATCCCAATCGTGTTGCCCTGAACGTTATATTTGTTATTTACAAAATTAGGTTCATGATCGCTGATGTTTGTCTCATTTTTTGAATTAATTTTTGGCTCAAGAGTAGACAAGCACTTTTCTACTGATGAACGAGTGCTATCATCATCTATGTCTATACGTAAAATAGGTTCACCTAATTCATCCCAGGCTAAACCAATACCACCGACTCCATCTATATTTTCGATAAGTTTTTTTACCTGTTGTTTTAGTTTTCTCAGAGATTGATATGACATAATT
>NZ_JAAHGK010001320.1:0-2065 GCF_010672505.1 Okeania sp. SIO2B9
AGTTTTGTAGTATACAATGATTGACCTTTAAACTGTAACAACTTGGTTATTTATCCCAGATTTATAGGCTGAAATACCCAATTTGCCAGGGGTAAAAACACTTCATAATTCTTTACAAACGACCTCTAAGAATAGCGAATCCTATCAAAATAAAGCAAGAGTAAATCACCATCTTTACTGAATCTTTACCAAATCAAAGAGACATGAAGATATAAGTTATTCTAATCCCCATAAATTCTAGTGAAATCGAGATAAATGATATTAAATTTTATTTTAAAAACAACATTAAATCATAGACTAAAAAACGGCGATTATTAATAAATAATAAGGCAGAGAATATCTAAATCATATATCAAAAAAGAGTGTGTTGTTGAACAGGATATAGTGCGTGCAAAAATTCTAATTTTCAACTAAATTTTGATCGAAAAAAATGATGCTAATTAATGATTCAAATATACTAAATCCGTTTAACGACGGAAATACGTTGGACTTATAATTAAAATTTATAGTAGATTTTCAAAAATTCTGAAGATTCATCTTCATTTAATCTTCACAAATTAAAAAATAGGTTGACATTAAGCCTGGGTTATGATAACTATTAGTAATATAAAAATTAGCGCTGCTGAGAGGCGGGATGAATCTTTTTTGAACAGGTAAATCTCATCCTTAATACTTCATACTTCTTTTTTGTCCAAGCATACAATTCATCCCACAAATATGCAACGCCTAAAAATTAATTAATATTTTCCCAGCATTCATCTGGAATTGATAATGATGTAATCGATGAGAGTTCTAGTAGAGTGCTTTAGAAACGTAACGCACCTTACAAGATATGTGATAGCACTATATTCATGCTCATGGAATGGCAACTAAATTAAACGATCGCCACGAAGCTAATTTAATTGAGCAAATTTTTTCTCACAGAGTGGCAGTTAGTTCGACAAGGGGAGTGACTGGTAACACATTGGGAGTATCTGGAGCATTGGGTGCTGCATTTTGTTTGTGGCGATCGAACATCAGATTTTACCTCCCTGTGTAGGATTAAATGAGGCAGAATTTGACTTAGACTTGGTTAGGTATGCTCGTTAGTCTCAGGTGGAAAATGTTTTATATTTGAGTTTTGGGTTTGGGGGTCAGAATGCTGCTTTAGTTTTGGGTAGAGTATATGGCAGGATAAATTGCTCTAATTAAAGAGTTTTTAATTATGAAACTTCCCAATGGGATTAAAGCGGAATTAGATAATAAAATTGAAAGCTATTGTCTTAATTTTCATCATCAAAAATGGAAAAATAAAGCTACCTTTTTTCAACAAAAGCTAGGAATAACCTTAGGAAATGTAGAAATTTTGAAAAGTGCTATTAAAAGAGCTGTTATCAATGAATCAGTTTTTATTCGTAAACTCAATGAATATGGTACACACTATAATATGAAGTTCTTTCTCCAGACTGAATATAGGAGAATCTCTGATTTTAGTTGCTTGGATAATTTGTACAGGAGAAGACTTTCCCTGATTAACAAATTGTTATCCTGTTAGTAAGTGAGGTATGATTAATGACTCAATTACAAGAATTAGATATTGTTGCATTAACTGAGGATAGACAAACAACTCATTTTGAAACAGGAGAATCTATTATTCTGTATAGAGGACAAGTAGGAACAATTGTTATGGAATACGATAATAATGTTTTTGAAGTAGATTTTTCTGATAATGATGGAACAACTTATGCAATGGAAACTATTCCAAGTAATCAAATAATGCGATTACATTATGAATTAGTAGAAGAAGTTGTTGCTTAATGCTTAGGTAGCACACAAGAAGTTGATAATATTTGTACAATAAATTCATATAATTAATTATTCTCAAGGAGTTAGTAATGTCTGTACAATTATTGCGACGACTATTTACTGTAGACCAGTATTATCAAATGCTGGAAGCAGGAATATTAACTGAAAATGAAGAGAAGGACTAATAGGAGACATTTTCAGAATTTCTCCTCGGATTAGTTCTACTCTTCATTTTCAGTTAATATTCCTGCTTCCAGCATTTGATAATACTGGTCTACAG
>NZ_JAAHGK010001321.1:0-2064 GCF_010672505.1 Okeania sp. SIO2B9
TTTAGTTATATAGAAGGAGCAAAATTTGCCAGTTACTTAGGCACGACAAATGCTAGTGCTTTGATTTTGCCAATGGATGAGACTCTGCAAACCCAGGCAAGCGAACGTGGTATTGAGTGGGTAGCAGGAAAAGAACCGAGATTATTATTTGCCAAGGCGATCGCTCTTTTTTATCAACCTTTTCAACCTATTCGAGAAATTCATGGCACTGCTGTTATTCACTCAACAGCAAAAATAGGAAAAAATGTTTATCTTGGTCCTCATGTTGTAGTTGATGCGGGGGTGAAAATTGGGGATAATGTTTGTATTTATCCAAATGTGGTAATTTATCCAGATGTGGAAATAGGAGATAATTCTGTTTTACACGCCAACTGTTCGATCCACGAACGTAGTCAAATTGGGAATAGTTGTGTGATTCATAGTGGAGCGGTTATTGGTGGAGAAGGTTTTGGTTTTGTGCCTACTCAAGATGGTTGGTATAAAATGGAACAGTCTGGCAGAGTGGTTTTGGAAGATGGGGTTGAAGTTGGTGGCAATACTACTATCGATCGCCCCGCAGTGGGAGAAACTAGAATTGGCAAAAATACGAAGTTGGATAATTTGGTGCAGGTTGGTCATGGTTGTCAAATTGGGAAAAACTGTGCTTTGGCGGCTCAGGTTGGTTTAGCTGGTGGAGTGAAACTTGGTGATCATGTGATTTTGGCAGGTCAAGTGGGTATTGCTAATCAGGCAAAAATTGGAGATGGAGCGATCGCTACTGCTCAAGCAGGTGTTCATAATGATGTTGCTGCTGGAGAAATTGTTTCTAGTAGTCCTGCAGTTCCCTATAAGATTTATTTGAAAGCGTCTGCTATTTATAAACGTTTACCTGAAATTTATCAATATGTGAAACAGATTAAGCGAATGTTGAATATTAGTTCTAAGTAAATTGGGATACATTAACGAACTCAGAAGTCAGAAGGCAGAAGGCAGAAAGCAGAAGGCAGAAGGGAAAATTATATGGGGATAGTCAACGATCGGCCACTCCCTGTCTGATCACTCTAAGCAATTTTAAGCACCTCCATGGATGGTGGGGTATTAAACTCGCAAAAGGTAAAGATAAAACTGCTATTTCAACTTACGCTGACTATTTTTTTAGTAGATTAAGTAAACTCTAGTCTAGATATATCAATTTTTTCTGAGGAAAATTAGAGTGAAAGTTGAACAAGTTATTAATACCCTAAAGTTGGATTTACCTACTCTATTTAAAAAGGATATTTCCTACGATATTTATACTAAGGATATTTTTTTTAAAGACCCAGTTAATACGTTTAAGTGGAAGTTTAATTATCGAATTATTTTTTGGACTTTGCGCTTTCACGGTCGGTTATTTTTCACAGAACTCTATTTTGATTTACACGATGTTCAGCAAACAGAAGAAAATATAATTTTGGCAAATTGGACTGTGCGTGGAATATTAAGAGTTCCTTGGCAAGCCAGAATTTTTTTTAATGGTTATTCGACTTATAAATTGAATAAAGATGGATTAATTTATGAGCATATAGATACTTGGGATAGAAAACCTACTGAAATATTAAAGCAGTTTTTTCACAGGGGTTGAATTCAGTTATCAGTTATCAGTTATCAGTTATCAGGTTTACAGTGGTTTTCATTTGGGTAGACAACAGTAGGGGCGTTTTGCTCCGCAACATATAAAGCGGAGCTTTGCATCAGCAAATGGCCATTCACCCCTACAGGATTTTTGTTGTGACAATGTGGCTCATCAATTTGAAAAGCTCTGTATTATGGCAATAGCGAATGTTGTAGCTTCGTTTCCACAGACCTGATACAAACAAGTGCGGGCATCTTGCCCGCTGTGAGTGTACCTCACCCTTGATGGAATCTACTGTATCAAAAGCTTAAAACTCAGACAAAACCATATTTTTTAGTCCTTCCTTCTTCCTTCTTCTATGAAAACGCCATATTTTTCAGTCCTTTCTTCTTCCTTCCTTCTTCCTTCTTCCTTCTTCCTTACTTCCTTAAATTGCGTAATTTTTACTGTTCAATAGGAGAAATTTCAGCCAT
>NZ_JAAHGK010001322.1:0-2062 GCF_010672505.1 Okeania sp. SIO2B9
CTGGTATTACCTAGTCATACTCCTGGAACAATAGGCAGAAAAATAAAATAAATCAAATATTACATTCAAGATAGTTGCACTATTGCGTAAGAGGTGCTAACCTTCTTGGTAAAAAAAGGTAACTATCTTGAATGTAATATTTGATTTATTTTATTTTTCTGCCTATTGTTCCAGGAGTATGACTAGGTAATACCAGACATGATATTTTTTTACTCTACAAAGTCAAAAGCTAATTTAGTTCAATCTATACAGTTTTTCTTCAAGTCCTGAAATAGTCGCCGGAGCATAAGGGCCACAGTTCGAGACCTGACTAGGTTAATAAACTTTTTACCCTTGGTCGAGTCTTTTTGAAGTTACTGTTTGTAATGCTCAAACTTGGCCACTATCTCCAAGCCTACTCTAGACGTTAGTCTTTTTCCATCGACCACGGTCAGACACCATAGATGTAGTTCCTTCGTGCCTAATGATGATCTAGCAGCGCTAAAGCGTTCTATGTCCCTTGATGACCTTGTCTGCTGATGACCTTTCCTCACTGCCAAAACCTAAACACGCACTCTCACTTTCAAACCGACTTAATGGGTAACAACGGATTAACAGCATCGCACGAGCTAACGGCGTAAGTTACATCTGGATGTCAATGAGGCCACTGGAGAGATTGTTAGCTGACCCGCCAATTCATCTCCGTTAATAATGCCAATTCCTCAGTTGAGAGATCACCCAGATTATTACTCGTAAGAATTAGGATTTGGTCCATACCAAAGATAAATTTCCTGAGTACAAATTAATTCATTCTCAGGTATGCCAGGATTGCATTAAACGGGTAAAACTAGCTTTTGATAGGTGGTTTAAAGCAGATAAAAACGGGCAGCGATTAGGCAAACCAAGGTTTAATGGAATTGGTCGTTATCGTAGTTTTACTTATCCTCAAATCAAACAAGATTGTCTGGAAGGAAACAAGATTAATTTACCCAAAATTGGCCTGGTAAAATTAATTCAACATCGACGATTACCAGATGGTTTTCACTCCTTTATCTGCTACGATTAGCCGTAAAGCTGATGGGTATTATGTAATAATACTTTGGAGGATAAATCAGTTCCTACGTTTAATTCTGATGTTAAACCCACAACAGAAAACACCCTAGGCATTGAGATGGGATTAAAAGATTTCTTGGTAACAAGCCATGGAGGATCAGTTCCAATTCCTCAATACTATCGCTCATCTCAAAAGCGATTAAAAACTCTACAGAAACGTTGATCTCTTAAAAAGAAAGGTAGTAAAAGATGGTTCAAAGCTCTTCTAGCTGTAGCCAAACAACATAAAAAGGTCGCCGATCAACGTAAAGACTTTCATTTTAAAACAGCCAATGAATTGTGATCAAAAGCGGATGTTATTGCCCATGAAAACTTAAACATAAAAGGACTAGCAAAGACCCGTTTGAGTAAATCAATTAACGATGCGATTTGGGGGACAATTCCTAACTATTTTGACTGTCAAAATGGATATCATCCTCAAAAAATTATGGAGGAGTTGAAAAAAGTTGCTCCGGCAATTCTGACGAATATTCCCTTGAAACTGTCGCCTAAACCATTAAAAGCTCAAAAGAATCAACAAGGCAAAACAGGATTTGTACCCGTCACAGCTAGGTGGGTGATAGAAAGAACCAATTCCTGGATGGAAAGATGTAATACCAATTTCAAAAAATATTGTTACAATAGAATAGGTATAAAATTATTAAGCGATCGCCACAGAGTAGTTGCGATCGCTTAACTACCAAAAACCAAAATAACCATATAAAAACTACCCATACTTGCTATAGAGTCAGGAGAGGTTTCAATTGCTGATTAATCAGGTTGTTCAGGAAAAAATTTATAAATTGCGATGGAAAACTTGCAGAACTTTAATGTCTAGAAAATAGTCATATAAATGCAATTGAACATTACTGCAGTCACAAAATAAGGAATAGGGAAGTAGATTACGAAAATCGAAAAAAAAGGCTAAAATTTAAGAATATATGCCTACAGTCACCTAGTTGATATCTGGCATATATTCTTAAATTTTAGA
>NZ_JAAHGK010001323.1:0-2058 GCF_010672505.1 Okeania sp. SIO2B9
ACCAAGACAATAGAATTAGTCAATACCGACCGTACAGTTGGAGCAAGGTTGGCAGGAGCGATCGCTAGTCGTTATGGTAATACTGGTTTTGAAGGGCAGATTAATCTGATGTTTAATGGCAGTGCGGGTCAGAGTTTTGGCGCTTTTAATTTGCCAGGAATGACTTTAACATTACGAGGTGAGGCGAATGATTATGTTGGTAAGGGAATGCACGGTGGGGAGATTATTATTAAGCCACCTGCCAAAACTGGTTACGACCCGGCAAGAAATGTAATTATTGGCAATACTTGTTTGTATGGTGCTACTGGTGGAATTTTGTTTGCCAATGGTCAAGCAGGGGAACGTTTTGCTGTCCGGAATTCCATGGGTAAGGCAGTTATTGAAGGTGCTGGCGACCATGCTTGTGAATATATGACTGGTGGTGTTATTGTTTGTTTGGGTAAGACAGGTCGGAATGTCGGCGCTGGTATGACAGGGGGAATTGCTTATTTCTTGGATGAGGATGGTGATTTTCCTGCGAGGGTGAATAATGAAATCGTTTCTATTCAGCGTGTTTGTACGCCAGAAGGTGAGGCGCAGTTGCAGGATTTGATTTCATTGCACGTTGATCGGACTGGAAGTGAGAAGGCGAAAATTATTTTGGCGAGTTGGTCTGAGTATTTGCCGAAGTTTTATCAAGTAGTGCCTCCTTCGGAAGCGGGTACACCACAAGCAAGTGTTGATGCTGAGGAGAAGGTTGCTGTGAAGGTTTAGGAAAAATATTGTAGGGGCGAATGGCCATTCGCCCCTACACATTGTATAACGATTGAGCTAATTGTATTACTCCGATTTATAGGGAACCGTAGCCAACAGATTTGATATGACCCAATTATTTTGATAAGATGGACTTTTGTGGGACCAGTGGCGGAAATGTTGGTAAGAGCGATAATACCCTGCATCACTTACCGAAAAATTTTGGTCTCAAGCCTCCTTATTGCAGAAGGTACTGATAACTGATAACTGATAACTGATAACTGAAATGACACGATCGCTTTTTGGCTAAAATTGGGAAAACTGGAGAAAGTAGAAATTGGGAGTAAAATAGGCAATGCAAGGTACAGAGAAACAGTATATGGAATCTCGGCAGCAACGAAGTAAGATCTTAAAAAAGATAATGTCCCTAGTTGGGGTTGTATCTTTTGGTGGTACGGCCTTGTTTGGGATGGCGAATATGTTTAAAACTGCTTTTCAAGAGTCTCAACAAGTAGAGACAGTGGAAGTTGTGTCGGGAGAGGAGAGGTTACAGAAACTGGCGCAAGGATATGAAAGTGTTTTGGAGCGGGAACCTGAAAATGTTACTGCTTTGGAGGGGTTGGTTAAGGTTAGGTTGGAGATGGGGGATAAGGAAGGGGCGATCGCTCCTCTGGAAAAATTAGTGAATTTCTATCCAGACAGAGAGGATTATAAAGTGGTGTTGGAGCAGGTGAGGTTGGAGGTTAAAGGGAATAATTTCTGAATAGGTTGATTAGTAGTAAAAATAAAGATTATTATAAGGAATGAAAAATGTCAGACGATAAAGTATTGGAGGAATTAGAAAAAGCTGAGAAATTATTTAGACAAGGCAAATTTAAGGAAGCAGCGCAGTTATATAAAAAATTAATTACTAATAACCCTAACCTAGCCAGGAGTGGAATCAATATTAACCTAGCCCATAGTATTATTTTATCTACAGATTGGTCTGAAGTTTCAAAAAATTTACCGCCTGGTATAAGTTATCCAGAATCATCAGGCTGGATAAAGTCTTTAATGACTGGTTTACCTATCAATTATGATTCAAAACCTATCCCCTGGTACACCTATCCAGCTATAGAGTTTATAGAAAATAAGATAGCATCAGATTTTCGAGTTTTTGAATACGGAAGCGGGCAATCAACATTGTGGTGGGCTGAAAGAGTGTTAAAGGTAATTTCGGTTGAAAGTAATCGAAATTGGTTTTCTTATCTTCAGGAAAAAATGCCCAAAAATGTAGAAATCATTCTCACTAAGATTGATTTCTACATTTTTGGGCATTTTTTCCTA
>NZ_JAAHGK010001324.1:0-2055 GCF_010672505.1 Okeania sp. SIO2B9
GAAGAAGAAGAAAAGGAGAGGTTTTTGTTATAGACATCCCCAAAAATTCAAAATAAAATCAATTATCATATATAAATTATAAATTATTCCCCTCCCAGGAGGGGTTAGGGGTGGGTTCCCTATTCCCTATTCCCTATTCCTTATTCCCTATTTTATGGAGATGTCTTATGAAAATAGTTGAGTTTATATCTTATTTACAAAATCTAGGTATCAAACTTTGGATAGAACAAGAGCAACTAGGATGTGATGCTCCAAAGGGAGTAATGACACCAGAGTTGAAACAGAATTTAATAGATCGTAAAACAGAAATTATAGAGTTTTTGCGTCAGGGGTATAAAACTCAAGAACAGTTTATTAAACCAGTTTCTAGAGATGGCAAATTACCTTTATCCTTTGCTCAGGAAAGGTTATGGTTTTTGAACCAGCTATTTCCTAATAATCCCACTTATAATTTACCAATTGTTCTGACTATAGACGGTTCTTTAAATATTGTCGCCTTGGAGCAAAGTCTGAACGCAATTATCGAACGCCATGAAACTTTGCGGACTACCTTTTCTGATATCGATGGAAAACCTGTACAGATAGTTGCTCCAGTAACTGACGTGAAACTGCCAGTGGTAGACTTACAAAATAACTACTCGCCCCAGGAACAATCAGAAAAAGTTCAACAGCTAATCAGACAGGAAGCAATGACACTGTTTGACCTAGCTAAGGGACCAGTGTTACGAGTTACTTTGTTGCGACTTGACCCAGAACGTTATATGCTGCTGATAACAATGCACCATATTATTTGCGATCTCTGGTCTTTAGGGATTTTAGTTAAAGAGCTATCTAGTTTCTATGCAGCTTTTTCTCAGGGAAAATTTTCTAATTTACCAGAACTACCTATCCAGTATGCAGACTTTGCTTATTGGCAACGAGAATGGTTTGCTGGAGGGGTGCTGGAAAAACAATTGAATTACTGGAAAAAACAACTGACTGGAGTTTCCCCTGTTCTGAAACTTCCTACAGACTACCCCCATCCTGCTAAACCTACATTTAAGGGTGGGAGCAAGTCTTTTCAAATAAATCTAGATTTGACTAGAAAACTAAGACAGTTAAGCAAAGAGTCAGAAAGTACATTATTTATGACTCTGTTATCTACATTTTTTGTTTTATTATCTCGTTACAGCGGTCAATTAGATTTAGTAGTAGGTTCTCCTATTGCCAATCGCAATCGAGGGGAAACTGAATCATTGATTGGTATGTTTGTCAATACCCTTGTGTTACGAGCTGACTTGTCAGATAATCCCACTTTCCAAGAATTATTAAATCAAGTCAGAGAAACTACCTTAGAAGCTTACGCTCATCAGGATTTCCCATTTGAGAAGTTAGTAGAGCAGCTCAAGATAGAGAGAAATTTAAGTCATAACCCTTTAGTACAGGTAGCGATCGCTCTCCAGAATACTAAAATGGAATCTTGGAATTTACCCGGTTTAAGGGTAAGTCAAATGTTGGATTCTGATTTCACCAGATTTGATTTGGAAGTTCAGTTGATGGAAGTTTCATCAGGTTTGGAAGTATCTTGTAACTACAGCACAGATATTTTTGAGTCAGACACAATAGACCGGATGATCAAGCATTTCCAGGTTTTGTTAGAAGCAGTGGTGACTCATCCAGAACAAAGGGTATTGCAATTGCCAATAATGACACAACCAGAGCTAAACCAAATACTGGTGGAATGGAACGATACCAAAAGAGATTATCCAAAAGACAAATGTATCCATCAGTTATTTGAAGAGCAAGTAGAGAAAACACCAGATGCAGTGGCAGTAATATTTGAGGAGCAGCAACTTACCTACTTCGAGTTAAATTGTCAAGCTAATCAATTAGCACATTACCTACAAAGTTTGGGTGTCAAACCAGAAGTATTAGTGGGTATTTGTGTAGAGCGTTCAGTAGAAATGGTAATTGGTTTGTTAGGTATCCTCAAAGCAGGTGAGCTTTAGTACCATTAAACCCCAAGTTTTCAACAGGACCGTTGGGGTTTTATTTTGAAAAATGCGCAAATTCGGA